>DASZGG010000266.1:0-6498 GCA_035939025.1 Chthoniobacterales bacterium
TTGACACTTTCGGGAGATTGTCGCAGGCTACCGTATATCGTACAGGCGTTCGTTTAACGAACAGTTTTGGCCAACTAGGTGTTCCCTAACACTTGCCTGGCCTCCATGAGGCCGAAGCGGCTTGGGCCCTCGGTCCTCACCCCACCATAACGTTAACTCTACGCCCCCCAGACAATGCGATCCTCCGATTCTCCAAACAGATTGTGGCGTCGTCGCGATGTGATTAAAACGCTCGGCGCAACGGCATTAACTCTCCCAACAGTTTTGCGCGGCACAACCGTCAAAGCTGCTACCTCGAAGGTAATCAAGATTGGTCATGTCAGTCCGCAAACCGGGCCGCTGGCCCCTTTTGCAGAGGCCGATCCATTTATCCTCGACCAGATTCGAGGCGTCTTAGCGAAGGGAATCTCCAATGCAGGGGTAACCTATCAGATTCAAATCATCAGCATGGATAGCCAGTCAAAAACGAACCGCGCCTCGGAAGTCGCTGCCGATCTAATTCTGAAGGAGAAAGTGGACTTGATAGTGGCTTCGAGTACCCCGGAGACCACCAACCCGGTTGCGGACCAAGCCGAAGCGAATGAGACCCCCTGCATAACGACTATCACCCCTTGGCAGCCCTACTTTTTTGGTCGACACGGCGACCCGGACAAGGGTTTCACCTGGACCTACCATTTTTTCTGGGGCCTCGAGGATGTGATTGCGACGTTTCTCGCCCTCTGGAAATCCGTCGAGACAAATAGGGTGGTGGGCGCTCTGTTTCCGAACGACGGCGACGGGAACGCTTGGGGTAACGCCAAGGTTGGTTTTCCACCCGTACTGCAGGAAGCCAACTATAAGCTGGTGGATACCGGACGTTTCCAACCGTTGACGGACGATTACGGGTCTCAAATCTCCGCTTTCAAGAACGCGGGAGTGGAAATTGTGACTGGGGTAGTCATCCCGCCGGATTTCGCCACTTTCTGGAATCAGGCCGCGCAGCAAGGTTTTAAGCCCAAAGTCGTGACAGTCGGGAAGGCACTCCTTTTTCCCGCATCCGTGATTGCCATCGGCGACCGCGCTGATGGGCTCTCCTCCGAGATCTGGTGGTCGCCGAGCCATCCATTCAAGTCGGGGTTAACCGGGCAAAGCGCCAAGGAGCTTTGCGATGCGTATGAACATTCGACCAAGCGGCCCTGGACCCAGCCGATCGGATTTCAACACGCCCTGTTTGAGGTGGCTATTGATGTCCTGAAAAGGACGAAGAATTTGGGCGAGCCGTCGTCGATTCTGGAGGCAATCGCGGGGACCGATTACAGCTCTATTGTCGGACCCATCAAGTGGTCAGGCAAGCCGGTCAAGAATGTCAGCAAAACGCCGCTGGTAGGGGGTCAATGGCGAAAAACCGAAAAAGGATTTGAGCTTGTGATATGCGAAGATGCCACCGCTCCAAACATTCCAGCACAGGACAAGCTAAAACTTCTGAGCTGACTCGGTGCAAACCGCGGCAGAAGTCAAGAAGTCAGGAGTTGCAGGAGTTCAGGATGCTCGGGGTAGAGGCTTCGTCCAAGTGGGGTTTGGCGCGTCGTCCTCGGCTCAGGCGGAGCTTCGCCCTACGGTGGAGAGCCTCACACAAAGGGCGCAAAGGTCGCGAAGGAAAAAACAGAAATTAGACTTTCCTTACCTTTTGTGACCTAGATGACGTTTGTGTGCAATCACTCTTCATCTCCTGGAGGCGGATTAATCACCGTCCACAGACCGGAAAGCCGCCTTCTCATTCTGCAACTCCTGAACTCCTGCAACTCCTGACTTCTTCACTATGACCGCGATTCTTCAACTTAATGGGGTTTCGAAGCGTTACGGGGCGGTGCTTGCCAGCGACGATCTCAGCATGCATCTCGAGGAAGGGGAAGCTCTTGGAGTCATCGGGCCAAACGGCTCGGGTAAGACGACCATGTTCAACATCATCACCGGGATTACCAAAGCCGACCGGGGACAGGTATTTTTTGAGGGGACGGAGATTACTGTCCTTCGAACGTTCGAGCGGTGCCGTCGTGGTATTGCCAGATCCTTCCAGATTCCTCATCCGTTTGCCGGGATGTCGGTGTTCGAAAACCTCTTGGTTGGCGCCACTTTCGGAGACAGGAAATCGGAGCGCGCGGCGTATGATCGCTGCGCTGAGATTCTAGAGGAGACTGGTCTGGCAGCTAAAGCAAATGTCAGAGCTGGTAGTCTCACGTTGCTGGACCGCAAGCGGCTGGAGTTAGCCCGGGCCCTGGCCACGAATCCAAAAGTTCTACTCCTCGACGAGATCGCCGGTGGGCTTACCGAGCGGGAGTGCCGAGTGCTCGTCGAAGAGGTTGGCCGGATCCGGGCACGCGGCATTTCGATTGTCTGGATCGAACATGTCGTGCACGCGCTGATGGCTGTCGTTGATCGCCTGATGGTCATGAACTTCGGAAGGCAGATTGACGACGGCGAGCCTGGTCGTGTAATGGGGAGCCGCGCAGTGAAAGACATCTACATGGGACAGGAAGATGATGCAATCTAACCTGCTCGAAACCCGTCGTCTGGTCGCGTTCTATGGCGATTTCCAAGCGTTGTTTGGCATAGACTTTCGGATCGAGCGTGACGAGACCGTCGCGATGATCGGGTCGAACGGAGCAGGCAAGTCCACCTTCCTGAAAAGCATCATCGGACTTGTCAGGGCCGAAGCAGAAGCGATTTACTTCGATGGCGAGGCAATTGGCGGAGATGCCGCGTATCGCATCGTTTCGCGAGGTGTCTCGATGGTGCCGGAAGGGCGTCGCCTCTTCCCTTCGCTCTCGGTTGAGGAAAATCTCTCAATTGGTGCTTATAGCAAGCGTAAGGGACCGTGGAATCTCGAGGCGGTCTACGCAATCTTTCCGATGCTCAAGGAAAGGCGTCGCGCTGCTGCGATGGCGCTTTCCGGTGGACAGCAGCAGATGGCTGCGATCGGTCGAGCACTCATGGCTAATCCCAAGCTTTTACTTTGCGATGAAATTAGCCTCGGATTAGCGCCGGTAATCATTAAAGAGATCTATGCCCACCTCGAACGCGTCAGCGCGAATGGAACGTCCTTGATCGTTGTTGAACAGGACATCAAGCAAGCCTTGGCCATCGCCGACCGCGTTTACTGTCTGCGGGAGGGACGAGTAGCGCTGGAGGGGAGACCGTCAGACCTTACCCGAGAGCAAATCACGGAGGCGTACTTCGGAATATAGTAGTGTACGGCGGCCCATTTTCAACGCAACGCTATAACCATTATATGCGAGACGGTACACTAACATGGACTTGGTAAGTGCGGTCTTGGACGGAATACTACTCGGCGGGCTATACGCGCTCTTCGGTGCCGGATTATCGCTCATCTTCGGTGTTATGCGCCTCGTCAACATCGCCCATGGTGATCTCATTGTCCTTTCCGCCTTTATCGCCCTGGTGCTAACGGCTCATTTGGGTGTTCATCCGTTAGTGTCGCTCGTCTTGGTCGTACCGCTGATGACGTTGCTGGGCTATGGCCTTCAGCGCGGGGTGTTCAATCGTACGTTAGGTGATGACATCCTTCCGCCGCTTCTTGCTTCGTTCGGTGTGTCGGTTTTTCTCCAAAACGCTTTGCTTCAGATCTTCAGCGCCGACAGCCAACGCCTGCACGCAGGCAACCTGGAAACTTTGCGCGTCGACTTACCTGGCGGAATGGCTGTAGGGGTGTTGCCCTGCTTGATGTTTTTTGTCGCCGTATTTGTTATCTGCGGGCTGCAACTGCTCTTGTACCACACCCAACTTGGGCGCGCTTTTCGTTCGATATCTGACGACCAGGAGACTGCGCAACTGATGGGTATCAACAACGCCCATCTCTTCGGATTGGCGATGGCGCTTTCACTCGCAATCGTGTCAATCGCTGGCGTTTTTCTCGGGATCCGCACCAATTTCGATCCGTCGATCGGACCGACCCGGCTGATCTTCGCGTTTGAAGCGATCATTATTGGTGGGTTGGGGAATCTCTGGGGAACCCTGGTGGGCGGAGTAATTCTGGGGGTCGCCCAAACCCTTGGGGCACGGGTTAATCCCGGCTACCAGATTCTGGCCGGTCACGTTGTTTTCCTGACTATTCTTACGCTTCGCCCGCAGGGTTTCTTTCAAAGAACGCGCTAAGGTCATGAGAGAAGCAGTTTGCATCGAGCGAGGCAGCCGGATCAGCCGCTTCTTTGCTGCCTTCGGCCTTCTTATCCTTGTTCTTCTGATCACGGCGCCTTTTTACGGCGGGAGATCAGATCTATACCTCCTGGTTGAGATCTTCTCGTACCTTGCTCTTGCCAGCCTTTGGAACTTGCTGGCTGGCTACACCGGACTGGTTTCGATCGGTCAGCAAGCTTTTGTCGGGCTCGGCGGCTATACGCTCTTTGCGTTAACGATCTTTTTTGGATTACCACCGCTCTTAGCTGTACTGATTGCCGGGCCGGTTGCTGCGGTGCTCGCTATTCCGACGGCCTGGGTGATTTTTCGGCTCAGGGGCGCTTACTTCGCCATTGGTACCTGGGTTGTGGCAGAGGTATACCGACTGATATTCGCTCAGGTCAGCGCGCTGGGAGGCGGATCTGGAACAAGCCTGCCTACCCAGATAATTCAGAGCATTGCTCCAACGCGGGTGGCCAGGGATAACTTGATCTATTGGACGGGGCTCGGGCTCATCGTTGCGGTCTTCGCAGTCATCTATTTGACTCTTCGATTGCGCTGGGGTCTCGCCCTGACGGCGATCCGGGATAGTGAACCAGCAGCAGAAAGTGTCGGCGTCGATAACTACCGCACCAAGTTCCTCATCTATTTCTTGACTGCTGGCGCAACCGGCAGTGTCGGCGCGCTTATATCTCTCCAAAAACTGCGGATCAGTCCCGATGCCGCGTTTAGTGTGAACGACTGGACCGCGTTTGTCATTTTCATTGTCGTAATCGGCGGTATCGGACGAATGGAGGGACCACTGATAGGTACGATCGTCTTCTTCCTGCTTCGCGAGTTTTTTGCCAGTCTCGGCCCCTGGTACCTGATGCTGCTTGGAGCATTTGCGGTTGTGATTACCCTCACGATGCCAAAAGGTATTGCCGGATTGTTAGCCGAGAGATTCGACCTGCAACTTTTTCCACTTCGGCGTCGAGTTCACTTCCTGGAACAGAAAAGCAAGGACTCGACTAGCTCTGCTTTGCCTGACGCTCTGGAACGGCCCGGGAAACGGCAGAAGCCCGGAGTCAGTACCCAAAATATGGAATAGAGACTGCGCGAAAGGGCGCTAACCCGCCTATTTCATGCGTGATCGGAATATGCGAGACGGTACACTATGATCAACTTTACCTGCGATGTACTTCCCGGTCGCGTGCTCTTCGGCGCCGGAGTTCGCGAGCAACTTTCCATCGAAATCGAACGACTTGGTTGTGCTCGAGCGATCATCTTATCCACCCCGGGACAGGAAAGGCAGGCCAGAGAGCTAGCGCGGGAGATCGGGAAGCTGGCTGCCGGCGTGTTCTCGGGAGCCGTGATGCATACACCCATTGCGGTTTCAGAACGCGCAGTTGCGCTGGTTCGTTCGCTTAACGCAGATTGTACCGTCGCCCTTGGCGGTGGCTCGTCTGTCGGCCTCGGAAAGGCCATCGCGTTGCGAACTGATTTGCCTCAGATCGCGATTCCGACAACTTACGCCGGCTCAGAGATGACGCCGATAATAGGCGAAAACAGCAGAGGGCCATAAGACGACCAAACGGACTGCGAAAGTTTTACCAGAAGTAGTGTTGTACGATCCCGAACTAACATTTGGGCTGCCGGTCAGTGTAAGTATCGCCAGTGGCATCAACGCGGTAGCCCACGCCGTCGAGGCCTTGTATGCAAAGGACCGTAATCCGATCGTTTCTCTGATGGCCGAGGAGTCGATCCGAGCGTTGGTTCTCGGCCTGCCTCTCATTGTGGCAAATCCAAAAGACGGATCCGCACGCTCCGATGCACTCTGTGGTGCTTGGCTGGCAGGCACTTGCTTGGGAGCGGTCGGTATGTCGTTGCACCATAAGCTTTGCCATGTTCTGGGAGGAACATTCAACCTCCCTCATGCGGAAACCCATACGGTCGTTTTGCCGCACGCGATCGCCTATAACACTCCCGCAGAACCCGCGGTCATGCGCACGATTGCTAAGGCGGTGGGCACGACCGACGCTCCGATCGGGTTGTACGACTTCATCGGGCGCCTGGGGGCCGCGCAGTCTCTTCGAGAGTTAGGAATGCCTGAGGCCGGCATCGAAAAGGCCGCTCTTCTCGCGATCCAGAATCCGTATTGGAATCCGCGAAAACTCGAGTACGAGCCAATCCTTGAACTGATTCGGCGCGCCTGGGCGGGCGAAGCGCCCACTCTATAGCAATCTGGCCGTTGAACCTGAAAACCGAAGATGAGAGGTAAACCGCTGCGTGGAAGAGTAAAGCACCCGAGCGTTTGCCGATGAGTCAAACCTCGGTTTAGCGATT
>DASZGG010000267.1:0-11945 GCA_035939025.1 Chthoniobacterales bacterium
ACAGGCCGAGTTTCCCGCGACAATTTTTGAGCTATTTGAAATCCAGGGTTTGGGCGGAAAGAAGGTCAAAGCTTTGTATGAGCAACTCGGAATTAAGACCATCGCTGAACTCGAAACAGCCGCAAGAGATGGGCGCGTTACTGGGTTGCCAGGATTCGGAGCGAAGACCGCGACGAATTTGCTACAGGCAATCGAACAGAGGCGCAAGCATTCGGGACGCTTTTTGCTATCGGACGCCAAGATCTGGTCGGACGAGCTGCTCGAGCATTTTCGAGAACACCCAGAGGTTTCTCAGATCAGCTCTGGGGGAAGCTTCCGGAGAGGAAGAGAAACGATAGGCGACCTGGACATTCTGATCGCGACAAAGCAACCGGAACAGGTCATCGAGCATTTCCTTAGGTTCGACTCGATAGATCGAGTCCTCGCCCGGGGCGAGACGAAGGCCAGCGTCCTGCTGAAGTGTGGCATACAAGCCGATTTGCGGGTAGTTGCGAATCACGAGTTCCCGTTTGCACTCGGTTACTTCACGGGCAACAAAGAACATAACGTGGCCCTGCGTGGACGCGCCCTGCAGAACGGCTGGACGCTGAACGAGTACCGTCTCGCGCCGGAGCCCAGCTCTAAAAGGGTACCCAAACCGATTCCGAATATTCAAACCGAGGGGGATCTGTATCGGGCCTTGGGCCTGGTTTACATTCCTCCGGAGTTAAGGGAAAACCACGGCGAAATCGAGGCTGCCGAAAAGGGTGAATTGCCAGTTTTAGTCGAATTGCAGAATCTGCGCGGAACGTTTCATAACCACACCAATGAGAGCGATGGGCACAATACGCTGGACGAAATGGCGGACGCCGCAAATCAACTTGGCCTCGAATATCTGGGTATCGCCGACCACAGCAAAGCCTCCTTTCAGGCTCATGGTCTGGACGAAAAGCGTCTGCTACAACAGGTCGAGCAAATCCGGGAATTGAATAAGAGGTTTGATCCCGATTTTCAAATTCTCTCAGGCGTCGAATGCGACATTCTGAAGGACGGTCAATTGGACTTTCCGGATGAGGTTCTGGCTCAGCTGGACTACGTCGTTGCCAGCGTGCACGCTTCTTTCACGTTGTCGGAGAAAGAGATGACAAGGCGGATCATTCGAGCGATCGAAAACCGATATGTAACAATCTTGGGCCATCCGACCGGACGATTGCTTCTGTCCCGAGAGCCTTACCAAGTGGACCTCGTAGAAATCATCAATGCGGCGGCGGCTACGGGAACGGTCATCGAATTGAATGCAAATCCGCGCCGATTGGATATGGATTGGCGCTACTGGAAACTCGCGAAGGAGCGAGGTGTCCGTTGCGCCATCAACCCGGATGCGCACTCCGTTCGTAGTCTGCAGGATCTTTGGTTCGGAATTGGGGCCGCACGCAAAGGTTGGTTAACCCGTGGGGATGTCATCAACTGTCTCCCGTTGAGCGACGTGAAGAGGTTTCTCAAAGAGAAAGGTGACCGGACAGCCAGATAGTGGCTAGTGGCTAGTGGCTAGGATTGCGGGGCGTTGGTCGCGCGCGTGGCGTGGTACGTATGCGCTCCCGCGCGCGCGGACAACTGCTAGCGATCGCTTTCCCCTTCTAGCCACTAGCCACTAGCCACTGAATTACCCCGCCGGCAGCCGCACGAGAATTTCCGTATACGTTTTTCCATCGCTCTCGGCAGAGATCTCGCCCTTCATACGCGCCAGGTCGCCTCTTGCTCTGAAGAGTCCCACACCAAAGTTCTCATCGGGCTTCCGCGTTGTGAAAAACGGATCAAAAACTCGCGACATCACTGGAGGCTTAATGCCGTGTCCGTCGTCCCGGACTCTTACCTCAACAAACCCGGAATGAGTGTCCGCAGTGACGACCGTAGATTTGGCATTCGCTTCGCTGGCGTTCCGCAAGATCTGCTCCAGGATCTCCTTTAATTTCCGGCGGTCCGCGAGAACCTTCAGCGACCCCCCGAACTGTTTCCTGGTCGAAAGACCAGGAGGAAATTCGAGCGACTCGAACAGCTCAGATAGACCAACCGACTCCGGATAAAGCGGCCCTGCTCTAGTAATAACCGTGGCTTCGTCGATATAGCGGGACAAAAGCTGCGCAGCGCGAGACATCTGTTGAACCGGCTGTAAGACGTCTCCGCTAAGATCCGGCTCGAGGAGCAATAACCCGCAGTGCCCGGAGACGACGGTAATAATGTTGTTCAGCTTGTGGATAAGCCCTGCCAGCAAAGCCGCATAGTATTCTGCCGGGAAGCTTTCCGTATTCGAATTGCTCGGCTGTGTCTTTTCCGCCACGCACGAACTCCTTTGGAAATGGTGTCTGAAAACTCGGCTAGCGCCAAGATCATGGCCTACCAATCATAGCGCGAAACGCGCAAAACTTCGCGTAGTTTTAAGCAAGAATTTTTGCTGGTATCCGATTTTAAGCGGAGGCGACTTTTAGAACCCGGCGTTCGAACGCAAAAGACACTGCAGCCAATGGCGTCCTAAGATACCACTCCTCAAACCGGTTTAAGAGGTCAACAGCCAAGGCAGATCTTGATACCTGACCCCTAAAATATTGGTCGACTGCAGAAGTCGGATAGCCGGCGATTTCCGGTGCGGATCGCACATTGATTCCGACACCCAGAACCTGAAAATCCCAACTGTTGGAAGTTTCGAGCAGGAATCCGGCGAGCTTTCCTCCGCCCAGAATCAGATCATTCGGCGGTTTGATTCGCACAGGCTGCATGACCCATCTTTCGACAGCATCGCTACACGCGATGGCGGCCATTTGGACCAACATTGGCCATCGATTCGGGGAGATCCGACTACGGAGTAGAATCGAAAACCAAAGGCCACTACCCGGCGCCGATAGCCATGCGCGGCCATAGGTCCCACGACCGCTGGTCTGGCTTTCAGCAAATACCACCAGACCTTCAGCCGCGCCGGCGACACCGGCTTGACGAGCACGATCGTTCGTAGACGACGTTTCTCGAAAAACCAACACGTCGCGACCGATTGTCTTGGTGCGAAGTCCCGCGAGGATCATCTCTGGTACGAGTGACTCTGGCTCCTGCGCAATCGAGAGCGTTTGTTCAGTTCGAGTGAAAACGAACCCACATTGCTGCAATGACTCGACCAGGAACGGAAGCTCAGAGGGCTGGATGGCTCGCTCGAATATTTCCGCGAGCAACACCTCTGAGCCAACCGGCAGCAGCAACCGAATCAGTTCAATCTCTCTGGGATTACGCATCTGAGAGCTCCAGGGAGAAATCAATGGCCCTTGCTGAGTGCGTCAGCTGGCCGACCGAAATGAAATCGACACCAGTCTCAGCAATCTGGCGCACGGTCGTCAGATCGACGCCGCCGCTGGCTTCGAATTTGAGCCCCGGTCTTCCAAGCGACACGCATGCGCGCAATTCATCCGGCGACATGTTGTCGAGTAGAATCACGTCAACGCCTTTCAGAAGCACAAATTCGTGCACCTGATCAATAGAATCAGCTTCCACTTCAATTAATACATTCGGGTGAATCTGGCGGAGCGAGCGGATTGCCTCTTCGAGCTCAGGCTTGGCCAGGAGATGGTTATCTTTCACCATGACTGCGTCGTAGAGGCCCATCCTATGATTACTCCCGCCGCCTGCCCTCACAGCGGCTTTCTCGAGCGCGCGGAGACCAGGCGTAGTCTTTCGCGTATCCAGAATCGTCACTCCGGTGCCACGTACGGTCGCGACGAACTGAGCCGTAAGCGTCGCGATTCCCGTAAGGTGCTGAAGAAAGTTCAAAGCGACACGCTCGCCAGTCAAAATACTTCTGGTCGAACCGGATAATTCTATCACTGTTTCGCCAGGCTTTCCGACAGTCCCATCCTCTTTGACGATCACAAGTTTTAGTCTTGGATCAATCTTCTCGTAGACCCTCCGAACCACCGCAACACCGGCAATCACGCAATCTTCCTTCGCGAAAATCCGGCTCTTGGAAATGTGCAGCTCCGGAATGAAAAAGAGGGAAGTCAAGTCGCCAGAACCGACATCTTCAACCAAAGAAATATCGACTGGATCAAATAATGGAGTATCCACCTCCAGATGTTAGCCTGCATCGCTCACAAATTCTTAGAGATTGTGAGCGATGCAGGCTTAAAGCGTGGGATTCTTGCGGGTTAGCTCTGCTGGATCGGAAGGTTTATAAAAAATGTTGCGCCAGAACCCGGGCGGCTCTGAACGGAGACAGATCCACCGTGGGCTTGCACTGTGTGTTTGACGATCGAGAGGCCCAGACCGGTGCCACCGGCGTCTCTCGACCTGTCTTTGTGGACGCGGTAGAAACGCTCGAAAATATGCGGTTGGTCGCTTAACGGGATACCCACGCCATCGTCGTGTACAATGATACTAACGGAACGGCAATCGCTGCGAACCTCAAGGGTCACCTTAACCGTAGACGTGCCGCTATGCTTCAGGCAGTTATCCACCAGATTATAAAGCGCCTGTTCTATTCGAAAAGCGTCGGCCTCGATCCGTGGCAGATGCTTCGGCGTGTTGATCGTAACCGACGCACTGATCTCGCGGATACGCGAATCCAGCCGTTCGAGGACTCGGTTCACACTTTCGAGAAGATCGACCGGCTCAAAGTGGAGGCTTATTTTCCGGGATTCTAGCTGAGAAATTGCCAGGAGATCTTCGATCAAGAGATTCAAGCGCTGTGCATGTTTATGCATTGTCTTCAGGAAACGGAGATTGGTCTCAGAATCTCCTCCTCCCTCGATGAGCGTTTCAAGATAACCAGTAATAATCGCCAGCGGGGTTCGCAGCTCATGGGAGACGTTCGCCACAAACTCTTTCCGGACAGCTTCTAGGGATCTGAGCTGACTAACGTCGTGAAATATCACCAGGGCTCCGGTCAGCGACTCGTGCTCGCGCGGACGCAGACTGACGGAGGTGACTTGGAAATGTTTCAGCTGAAATTGATCTCCTTCCCGAATCTCCGCTTGCAACTCCGTGGACCGCGGTTCTTCGGTATCCAAAGTTTGCTGAATTATCTGGTGCAAAACGTGGTTTCTGAAAACTTCCATCACCGTGCGGTCCACGGGAGGCTTTGGCAGCGAGAACATTTGTTGGAGACGATCGTTCGTGAGTCGAATCCGCATATCGCCGTCCGCGATCAGAACGCCCTCGACCAGACTTGCCAGGATGGCGCGCAGACTAAAGTCTTCGTCGGCAATTTGTCGTTTTATCGCTCGTTGCCGCTTAGCCATCTCCACCAGGTCCTGATGGATCTCCCGGAAGATCCGAGGACCTCGAAATTCATGGGACAGCGTTCCATCGGTAACCAGGCTGCGCACTTCGCGACGCAAAAGAAGTACGCGGCGCCAGAGCATGATCGCCAGCAAGGCAACGGCGCCTACGAAGACCAGCCACACGGCAAGCCACCCGATAGTCACGGCGTACGGTTGGTGAGAAATCTGTAACCCTCGCCCCGCACCGTGACAATTCGATTGGCGGCTGGACCTAATTTTTCACGAAGCCTTCTGATATGTGTGTCAACGGTACGAGTATCAATCGCGCTCGTATAGCCCCAGACATCTTGCAAAAGTGTCTCCCTGGAAAGAGTCCTCCCGCGGCGTTCTACCAACACCGCGAGCAATTTAAATTCGGTGGTCGTCAGGTCTAACCGCCTGCCGCGGATTGTGATTCCGAAATTCCCCTTGTCCAGGCAGAACTCATCGACAATAAGCAGGGACGAATTTTGCACGGCTCGCAGGCGCCGAAGCAAGTTTTGCACCCGCAAAACCAATTCCCGTGGGCTGAACGGTTTCGTGATGTAGTCGTCTACCCCGAGTTCCAAACCGGCGATACGCTCCGAAAGTTCTGCCTTTGCGGTAAGTATCAAGATCGGAATTTCTGCGGTTTCGTTGCTTTTGCGAAGAGCCTTACAGACCTCAATTCCAGTCATTTGCGGCAACATGATATCCAAGACGATCGCGTCGGGACGCGACTCGGTTGCCGTCGCCAGTCCGGTTGGACCCGTAAAAGCGACAAGGACGTCAAAACCAGCCCGGTGTAGATGGTATCGTACCAGGTCAACTACGTCAGGCTCGTCGTCGACAACGAGGATTGTTTCAACCATCTGAGGCGCAGGCTAGCGAATGCTCGACCGACCAGCAAGACTAGTTGCAAAAAAAATGATCCGGGTTGCGCACGCCAAGGAGTAGAAGTCGAGAGATTCGTGCGCAAACCCGAATCGCCTTAACCGAAGAATTTAGACAGGGCAACTTGCGCGCTGTTCAAAAGTTTCTTTCTTTCTTCCTGATTTTATGATTCTTGGCACAACTCAAGAACTCAAGGGTGCGAAACTCGACGCGAGATTGTCGGTTCTTCTTGAATTCTCGGATTCTCGAATTCTCGAATTCTTGACTAGGTGACTCCTAGCCGAAGTTCAGCCTGCGGAACTCAGGCCTCAGCTGAGGCAAACGAGCAAGTAAGCCTTCTCACCCTGCCAAATAATCGGAATGACGTAATTGCGGCAGTCCGGCGGAAATTTGAAACCGACGTTTTTTCCGGTCGAGACAATCGGCACCGAAATTAGGAAATCTCTGCCGAACTCCTCGCGCGCGTTTCCGCTCAGTGTGTTGGCGATCTCTCCTACCAGATCGCAAATGAGGTTACGATCGATCGGCGCCTCTTTCAGGAAGCTCAGAATACTTTCCAACATCACCCCGTTAGCGGTAAAACAAACCGCCCCGTGTGCTTTGCCGGAAATGCCGATGATCCCTGTGTACTCTAAGAACGGCTTTTCCTCATCTTTGATAAAAGGTGGCTCAATGACGACCGTGACATCCCTCTTGAGGGACTCGAAGTACCTCTGGACACAAGCAATAAAAACCTGGATATCACGGTCGTTCATGGGACTTCAGTCCTCTATCAACAATTTGAATGCCTCCCTCAGTTCCGGCGGGTTGATCGGCTTACACAAAAAACCGCTGGCTCCTCTCTTAATCGCGTCGATCGCCGTGGCCTTATCTCGCAAGGCCGAAATGATCAGCACACGTGCCTCCGGATTGATTTCGATGATCTTGTCCAGACAAGTTAGGCCATCCATGCCGGGCATCGTGATGTCCAAGGTCACTACATCATGCAGCTTGGCTCCATACAATCTCACCGCATCTTCACCGGTCGCGGCCTGATCGACCTCCGTGATTTCTCCAGATTCAAGATCGCGTTCGATCGCCCTTCTGACTACACTCGAGTCATCAACGATAAGAAGTTTCATGCGACAGGGATTTCTAATCGAAATTCACAAAATTGACCTTGATTGGATAAAACGTTCAAGAGACCACCCATTTTTGCTGTCAGGTCTCGAACCGCATCTAACCCAACACCGCGCCCGCCATCCGTCGTCGGTCGATCCATCGTCGTAAAGCCGGTCTCAAACAGGAGATCAATTAACTGTTGCGGTGTCCAGCCTTCGATAGTTTTCATACTCCCATAGCCGAGTTGCACCGCACGCCGACGCAGTAAATCATAGTCAAGCCCGCGCCCATCGTCACGCACGGTCAAAATAATTTTTTTGCCGCTCTCGGTTAGCCGGTAGGCGCAAATTTGTATTTCGCCGACCGGATGTTTTCTCCGGGCCAACCTTTCGGAGGGCGGCTCGATCCCGTGCAGCACCGCATTCCTGACCAGTTGGGTCATCATCATCTGAACCGGCTCACGCAACGAATTCGGCAGCCGGGCAAGGCCGTCCTTGAGCTGCAGACTGACACGGACTTGCTTTCCATTTCGAGCCGCAATCTCTTCTGCCAGCTCGACCAGGGGCGTGAAATCGCTTTGGATACCCTCGCCGGTCCCCTTTCCAAACACCTTCTGCATCGATAAAAGCCGGGTAATCAAATCGTGAGTCATGTCAATCTGGTCGAGCAATGCGCCCAAACTCGTGGTAATCGGCAGAAATTGCTCGCCAGCCAGCGATGGATTACTGCGGACGGAAGCAATCGTTTCCTCCAGCTGGTTTGCGAGATCTTCAAAGTAAGAGAGCCGAAGCATCGCAGCGTTCCCTTTGATCAAGTGAATCGATCGGGAAATTTTTCTCAACAACAGGAGATATCGCTGAGAACGTTCGTCACCCGATTCGCCCGCGTGACTTCCATATTGCTCTGCCTCCAAAAGACTCAACATCCCGGCTATCTCGGACTTCGCGTGATTCAGGAACTCGCCGAGTATTGGCGGATCTAGGTGCATGATTCCAAACAGCATTTCAATCTGCGACTCAGCCTTCGTCTCGTTTTCCTTGATTTGCCTGGCCAAAGCGATACGAGATGTCAAATCCTGCGTTGTAACCATGATCTGCGTCGTCTTCCCACCTTCGACCACCCGGTTAAACCGGAATCCCAAAAACTTGCTGCTTTGTGCCCCCTTCGGTCGAAGAATCTGATATTCGACTTCAACCAGAGGGTTTGTCTGCTGGATGAGCTGTTCCTTGATCCGCGGATTCAAGAGGAGCTCGAGGTAGTGCTGCGTCGCTAATAAAATATCATCGCTGACGATCGGCTTTAGACCTGACTCTGGGGCCGGCCGAAGAAGATCGAGAAAGTAGATTCCGTCCATCTTCCGCTGAAAGATCTCTCCGGTGATTTTCGAATAGCCGGGCTGAATAATGAAATCTGGGCCCATCAGGAACAAACCCTCATTGACCGTCTGGAGGATCTTGTGAACCTGGCGATTCCGCTCTTCCACCTGATCGATCATGTAGTTGAACCGTTCCGCAAGAAATCCGATTTCATCCCTACTTGAGATCGGCGCCCGAGCGGAGAGATCTCCAGATCCGATCCTTTCCGCGGTGTTGACCAACTGAACGATCGGTCCGGAAAGGAGGTGCCCAAACGCTAAAGCGGCTAGAATCGCCACGATCAAAATGACGAATCCGCCGAACGCTATCAGCCGCGTAAGATGGACCGCCGGAGCAAACGCTTCGTCTGTGCTAATTGTGACCACTAACCCCCAGTCCAGCCCTGGAGCACCGAGCGGTTTATACACTCCAAGCGATTCCCGGCCTATATCATCAAAGAAAGTGACTTCACCTTCGTTGGACAAGGTTTGATCCGAATAAATGTTCTCCACTGCCGTGTTGTGCAACGGAGCGCCCAGGATCGAGGTCAAAGGTCCAGCAGAACCGTCTGGCTCGAAGGAAAGTGACCTCATCTTCTCGGGCATTTCTTTGACAAATCGAGATTCCGTCCGCAGCTTCAGGTCAGGCCCTACAATGTAAGCCTCTCCGGTCTCCCCAAGCCCTACTGCCGACCAGCGGCCTTGAAATGTGACCATGTCAGTGAACGTGCTGCTGGCAATCTTGTGCACAACCACTCCCAATCGGCCACCTAACCGATTGTTAATCGGACAGCTCAATAAGAGCATCGGAGATCCGGAAGCGCCCGCATAACGCTCCAGGTCGGTCACAACAATTTCCTCACCGGAAGAATGATCTCCAGAGGAACTTGATCCGTACCATGCGCCCAAAAATACCTTCTCCAACGGTGAACGTTCCCGCCAGCCTTTGAAAACGTTCGTTCCGAAGTCCCAGCCCTTTTCAAAGGTGTAAACAACGTTACCAAGATCATCTATCAACATCAGGTCGAAGTAGCTGTTCCGTCGGACTACCGTTTCGAACAGTCCGTGATAGCGATCCATCGCTCGCGCAAACATGGTCTTGGAGAAGGCGTTTCGAAAATCCGGCGGGAGATTCTCGTTCTTTGAAATATCCAACACCGAGTTCGCCTGGAATTTGGATCCGGCACTTGACGGGTTTTTCAGAATGTAAACATATTGCAGGATCGCTGCTACCGGACTTAGATCACTGAATTCATCAAAGTTGCCGACTTCCATACCCAAGCTCCGTAAATCGGCCATCGGCCCGTTCTCGTACGCAGCGTGGAGACTTTGCCGAACCTGGCTCAGGAACGAAGGATCCACTTTAAAACCGGCAGCATCCAGGTCCTCAATTAAATGTTCGTAGCCCGACGACAATTCTGTTACCGCGTACCTGACTGTTTGCAATTCCGCTTGGGCGGTCATATCGCGCCGCTGGTCAGCAAAATAGGTGTTGATCGCTTGAGAAAGGGAAGTCCGGAGGGACTGAAAACCATCCAATCTCGCTGTTCTTAAAGCGACCGCCGATAAGAAAAACGCCGTAATCGCGAGCGCCGCAAGGATCAGAAAGCCAATTCCTGTGGTAAAAAGCAGGAGCTTCGATCGGATAGTTAATCCGCGGGGGGCCAATGACTCGTCGTTGTCATCGACACTCATCTTGCGAAATCGGCCGGGTCTAACTTTTCGATCGGTACAGATCGCCCATGATCGATCTTTGTGAGGAAAACCTGATGTGTTCCCTGTCGGGTGTCCGGAGAAAAGTGGATCGAAAATAACCGAAAATCGATATTCAGATTCTCCAACGAATGTATCAACGCGTCTTCCGTTAAATCTGGACCGGCCCTTCGCAGTGCGGTGACCATAGTGAGGGTATTCACGTACCCCTCCAGGCTCATGTAACTGAATTCCGTTTCTCCAACCGAGCGCATATCGGTCTGGTAGTCCCGAACGAGTGGCAAGGACTGATCAAAAGGAGAAGGAACGACCTGCGAAATGATCACTCCGTCCCCGTCCTCGGCGAGATATTTAATCAGGGGTTCTGTTCCAACGAATGAAACATTACAAAAAACTGTTTTTTGCAAACCCATTTTTTTTGATTCTCGAATGAAATCCGCGCACGGCTTATAGGTGCCAAATAAAATGACCGCATCCGGTTTACTTTTTGCGATGCGATACACCGCGTCGGGAGCTCTCACTGAATTCCGGACGTAGTCACCCTCGCCGACCAGCAGAAGTCCGCGGCGGCGCAATGCCTCAACAACCGCTATCCTGCCCGCGTCCCCGTAGCTGTCATCCTGCCGGAAAAGTGCGATTCTCTTGCAACCCAGATCTGAAATAAGGTGGGCGACCAACACCTCCGCTTCCTCCTCGTAACTCGGGCGGGTGTTGAAAATCAGGGGCTGCATTGGTTGCCGTAAGAATACTGCACCAGAAATTGGCCCAAGCAGGACGATATGCGCCTCGTTTAGCATCGGCATAATAGAGCGACAAGTTGGCGTCCCGAGAAAGTTCAGCAGCGCAAAGACCTTGTCCCGATCAATAAGACGCTCGGTATTGCTGACCGCCTCTATGGGCTCGTATCGGTCGTCATAGTCCACTAACACCAGTCTGCGACCGGAAACTCCTCCTTCCTTGTTTGCTCGTGAAAGGTAGGCCAAACATCCTTGCCTGACCGCGGTTCCCAAAAAGCCGAGGCGACCCGTCTGGGCATTTGACATGCCAAGCTTGATTTCGCCCGCTTCGAGCGGATGATCGTGGGACAAAAACTGTGCGTTGGACCGCTCTCCTGACAGGGTCACGACCATCAAAATCCTAATTAACATCAGAGCGGCAAAACCAAGCGATTTCACTTGTCCGTCCAAATACCAAGCCTCTCGAGCCGCTCTAAGGATCGCAGCTCTGAACATTGCTCTTGTCCAGATCAACGTTCGAGCATAAATGATCAGGACGTTATTGCAATCATTCTCAGTGGGCCTGCTTCCAGCGAAAATCTCCTTGGCGGAATACGAACTTGAGCTAATTTCACGTTCCGTATCGGTATGGTGGTCGTAGCTCAACGGTAGAGCCCCGGATTGTGGTTCCGGCTGTTGCGGGTTCAAATCCCGTCGGCCACCCCAAACGGCTGCATCCACTTCATCATCATTTGCCGCAAAATCAATCTGCGCTGCGTCAGCCTAAATTCCGAATTTGGAATCGTCCTCGTCGTCGTGCTCGTCCTCGGTGCATTGGGGATTCCGGGACCGCAAAGAGACCGATGGAACTAATTTGTTCTGTTAGTCTAATTGCGAAACGATCGGGATTCT
>DASZGG010000268.1:0-6603 GCA_035939025.1 Chthoniobacterales bacterium
AGGAGCAATTCCAGTTGAGCCGCATCGAGCTTCTCGCTCTTGGAGCCGAAGAGGCGCCGGATGAGGATGTCGATCTTTTCCTTCAGCAGCTTGATCTCCTGACTCATCTGCTGCTGAGCGGCTTCCAGATCTCGGATCCGCTGATCTTTTTGCGCGATAATTTCCAGGAGCCTAACTTCCTCTGACACTGTTAGTTATAGTGTCGAATCTGATCGAAAATAGCGATCTTTTTTCTGAAAAATAAATAGCGTTTTTCCTCTATTCACGCTCGTACCAGGGACGCAATTTTGCTCCTCGCAAGTCCACGCCATCGGTCAGCATCGCGAAGGCTTCCGGACTCAACTTCAAGGTCGGATTTTCTACCTGGCTGGGCTTGGGCCAGCTGAAGGTGCCCCGTTCCAGCCGTTTGCTCAAAACCCATAAACCTGTCCCATCAAAATAGAGCACCTTGATCCGAGTATGACGCCGGTTACAAAAGACGTAGAGCGCTCCGCTGCGAGGATCCTCGCCAAAACCGCTGCTCACCAACCCGTAGAGCCCATTGAAGCCCTTGCGCATATCGCAGCAGTCGACTAACAAAAAGATCTTCAGGCTGCCGCTGAAGCTGATCATCGCTTGGCCCCGAGCCGTCCAAGCAACTCCGCAGCCAAGGCCGCTTCTCCCGTGCTGCTGATCTGACAGTAGGCGCTCCCGGCAAAGTAAATCCTTAACGCTCCTACTGGCGCCCGAGGTTCTGAAGCGTTCTCAACCACCGCTTCAATCCATCCTCCATTGCTCTGGCCCGCTTCGGTCTTCGCGCCGGCTTTTAGCAACAACTTTTCCCGCCGTCGATGACGCCGTCGGCTTTGGAGCCAGTAGGCGAGCGTTGAGTATTTCATCCCCACGTATTGCGCGAACTTTACTCCACTCATCCCGCTACGGTCGTACTCTTCCAACAACGATTCGCGACGCTCCCGCGATACCAGCACCCGACCCCGTGTGTCCTGACTTAAGATTTGTCCAGCCTCCTCCGCAGCAAATGTCATGGAATTCTCCTACGACATTTCCGCCAGCTCGAACAGTGGTGCTAGGTGTGACGCTTTCCCTCTTTCGTCGAAATCTTCAAAAAAACCTTTATGACCTTCGTGACCTCTGTGTGAAGCTCTTGGTTTTTCGCGGGTTTCGGGCCGGTCATCCGAGCGGAAGCAACAGCAGGAGCTTACACTTCGCTACCCGCCCACCATCAGACGAACGATTTCGTCCGAATTGGTTTCAGAGGTGCGTCGTTCACCGACCTTTGAGCCCCGGCGCAGCACCATGATTCGGTCACTGGCCTGAAAGATGTCGATCAGGTTATGTGAGATGAAAATGATGCCAACTCCACTCTCTTTGAGATTGGCGATCAGCTCCATCACCTTGCGCTGTTCCGGTACACCAAGGGCTGCCGTCGGCTCATCCATAATTAATACACGCGCCTTCCAGTGAATCGCGCGGCCGATCGCGACCGATTGGCGCTGACCGCCGGAAAGCGACCGGATCGGGACATCGAGCCGGTTGATCTGAATCTCCAGGCCTCGCAGGGTCGTCTCTGCCTCCACGCGCATACGGCGCCTGTCGACGAATGGAAATCCAAAGACCCTTCGCACCGGCTCGCGTCCCAAAAATACGTTCGCCCCGACATCCAAATTGTCTGCGAGCGCCAGATCTTGATAAATGGTTTCGATACCGTAAGCGCGCGCCTGGTGCGGGTTGTCCAGCTTGATTTCCTTTCCCGCATACCACAAGCTTCCTCCGTCGGCGTGGTGCACTCCGGAGATGATTTTGATCAAAGTGGATTTACCCGCTCCATTATCCCCGGCGAGGGCCAGAACCTCACCTGGATAAAGTATTAGAGAGACCTCTTTCAGCGCGTGCACGCCGCCAAATCGCTTCGAAACATTTTCGACCCGCAACAAAGGGTCAGGAGCCGGCGCGTCAGCCATTGATCCCATCCTTTCCGACCTGTTTCTGAACTTGATCTACCAGAACGGAGATAATGATCACCACACCTACGGCAACAAATTGCCAAAATGGCTCCACGTTCACAAACACAAGTCCGTACTGAATCACGGCAATGATCAGCGCTCCGATCACCGTACCAACAATTGTGCCCGACCCGCCAAAAAGACTCGCCCCTCCGATCACGACCGCAGCGATACTGTCCAATAAAACCGGTTCACCCGCCTGAGCCGCTCCGGCCGAAAATTTCGCGGTATAGAGAATTCCAGCACAAGCCGCCGACAGCGAAGAGAGGATATATAACGCGATAGTATTATTACGAACATTGATACCCGCGCGTAACGCGGCCTGCACATTTCCGCCAATCGCATAGGTGTGCTGTCCAAAACGGGTAAGCGATAGAAGATAGTGCATCCCCAAAACGATCCCGATGGTGAGCAGCACCACAGTCGGGAACCCTCCGATGCTGCCGTTACCGATCGAAGCTAAAAGACTACCATTCACAGGAACGGTAGTGCCCCTGGCCAGCAAATACGCCACTCCGCGCGTAACCCCATACATTCCCAGCGTACCGATGAACGGAGGCACACGGAGGTCGGCAATCAGCAGCCCATTGATCAATCCAGGGATAACCGCTATGGTGAACCCGGCCAAAACAGCAAGGATCAGGCTTACCAGCGGGCTGCTGAAGGTTATTCCCCAGTTAAAAACGTGGGCGGTCACCACCGCGGACAGACCCATCGTAAATCCAACCGATAAGTCGATACCGCCAGAGATAATGACGAATGTCTGTCCGAGCGCCAAGAGCAGGGGCGTCACCGTGAATACCGCTATCGACGATATATTAAACGGATTCAGCAGAAATGTGTCGTGGTAAACGGCATGCGCCCAGACTTCGAACGTGATCAAGAGTATCGCCAAAAAAAGCCAGGCCCGAAATGCGGCCAGAAAATCTAACCAACGCGCCTGGGGCGCAACGCTCGGCATCGGTTCTGTTTTCGTTACCACGTCAAGAAGAGGAAACTGCAATCCTTCGCTGCTGATTCATTTCGGTAGGCGAACCGCTCCGCTTTGATTGGGTTCCAAGGGGGTCAATGCCCCTTCGCCTACTTTCTGTTTGCCGGTAGGCGCCACCAACAGATGGCGCCTTTCCAGTCGCCGGACGCTAGTCGGAATAGATGAACCGCTTCACATTTGGATCATCGATATTGCTCTTGTCGATGACGGTGAATCCAGTTCCGATCAAGGTGGGCACCGATTGGCCAGTCAAGTGAGCGAATGCCGCTACGACCCCAAAATACCCAATCTCGGCCGGATGCTGAGCGATGGCGATATCCACGTTGCCTGATTTTATTTCGCCTACGATTGACGTTGGAGCGTCAAAAGCGACAACTTTGACGGTGCCATTCTTCCCTGACTGCTTCACCCCGTTTGCGGCGCCCATCGCCGAAAAAAGATTCGCGCCGAACACGCCGGCGAGATCCGAATTGCGAGCGAAGACCGACTGGAACTGTGACGCAGCTTTGTTCGCGTCATCATCATTAAACTGAGTTTCCAGCACAGTGATATTGGAATGCTTTTTCATTTCGTCCTTGAAACCCTGTTCCCGCTGATCAGTCGTCGAGATCCCGGGCTTAACGTTCGAAACATAGACTTTTCCCTTATCCCCGATGGCTTTGGCAAGTGCCCGCGCGGCGATTTGGCCGCCCAGTATGTTGTCAGAAGCAATGTAAGAGATGGGAAAATCAGCGTCACCGCTACCGGTCTGGTAATGGCCATCGCCGATAAACGTGTCGACCGTCAGCACTGGAATGCCCGCATCGACCGCTTGCTTAAGCGGTTGGACTAACTGAGTTTTATCAGTCGGAGCGATCAAAATGGCAGAGGGTTTTCTTCCGATGATCGCGTTCAGCACCGGAACTTGGGTCACCGGGTTAAAGTCGGAAGCGCCTTGAAAAACAAGGGTGACGCCCAGGTCTTTCGCAGCGGCTTCGGCACCTTTGCGCATGGTGATATAAAAAGCATCAGTTGTGAGCCCGGGGATCAGGGCGATCGTGTATTTATTGTCGGCTGCGGAAGCCACATCGACTTTAGATGCG
Source organism: Chthoniobacterales bacterium (assembly GCA_035939025.1). Taxonomy (GTDB): domain Bacteria; phylum Verrucomicrobiota; class Verrucomicrobiia; order Chthoniobacterales; family JAFAMB01; genus JAFAMB01. The sequence continues at coordinate 4,077 of DASZGG010000268.1, forward strand.
GTAAACAGACCGATCGCGGCAAACACCGCAAAGGCAGGTATCCAACGTTTCATTTTTAGGGGGGTGATTAGTAGGTTTGTTTTGTACTGCTCAAGAATAAGGGCACCAGCAAAGACGAGAAGTAAATTAAAATAATTTGAATTAAGCAGTCAAGACGTGATGGAGTTTTAAGTTTTGGGTTTTGAGTGTGACGGGGCGAACACGCAAAACTCAAAACCCAAAACCCAAAACCCAAAACCCAAAACTCAAAACTTAAAACTTAAAACTCTAAACAGATTGAATGGCGCGCATCACATCCACTAAACCGCATCCCTGAAAATATTGGTCTCGGCCTAAGTCTGTAGCTGCATCGAGGAAGATCTGTTTTACCTCTTCCGGACGCCCTATGTATTCGCGTCGAACCGATAGAAATGCGGCAAGTGCTCCGGAGACATGGGGCGCCGCCATACTCGTCCCCGTGTCTTCGATATAGTCGACCGAGACGTGCGGCATCTCTTTTTCGACAGTCTGTTTTTTTGCTCCGGCCGCACATGAGATGATTCGTTCGCCCGGAGCGATCAGGTCCGGCTTTCTGCGGCCGTCACCGGTCGGTCCCTTCGACGAAAAGAATGAAACACCGTAGGTGTGAGGCATCTCTCGATGTGTCGCCCCGACAGTGATCGCGCATTGGGCATTGCCCGGGTCGTTGATGCTTCCTTCCAGGTAGGTCGGTTTCATCACATCGTCGACGTTCACAACGCCTCGCCCGGTGTTGCCTGCGGACACCACGACCAAAACTCCGGACTTCACGAGCCGATCAACTTCAACACATAATGGACTGTGACCGCAAGCGAACCACTCCGGATCAAAACCATAGCCACAACTGATATTGACCCCGTGTACTTTGATGTCGCGCCCGTCGGCATTCAGTTTCTGGATGTGGGCAATTCCCGCAATAATGCTGCTCACTGAGCCTTTGCCATTCTCATCCAATACGCGAACGCTCAGAATTTTTGCTTTCGATGCCATCCCTGTAATTCTGGTCACGGGCGTTGCCTGATATTGAGGCGTAGGGCCGTCAGGCCGGCCCTGAATGATAGCACTGTATCCGCCCGGCTTTTGGTTCGGTTCACCGGCGATAATTCCTGCGACATGAGTTCCGTGCCCAAATAAATCGATGCATGCTGAGTCACTCGTGCCGTCGATTTTCGCAAAGTCCGCATGAGCCAGTTCTGGCGGCAACTCCAGATTGGCATGTTTTTGAAAGTGCGGGTGCTCCTTGTCGACTCCAGAGTCCATCACCGCCCAAACGATATCTTCGCCCAATGCATTAAAGGCGTTACGGACGGCATCCGCTTTGATGGTGACGATGCTTTTGCTGATGTGCCTCTCGATGTCAAAGTCCGGCCAAATCCGGTAAATTGCACAGCTCGTTTCTTGACTTCCAGCGGCCCGATCTCGTCTTACCAATTCGAGAATGACCGATTCTTGCAAGTGCGCGAATATGTACTGCTCTGTCAATTCGCCCTTTCGCTGGTCTATCAGATTAGCTTTAATATCCGAACCGCGACTTTTAAGGATATCTTGCAGCAGCTTCGTGATCTTGTTCTTTGCAGACGGCCGACCACCGACAAATCTCCAATTGATATCAACGATGATCGGGTAAATTTGATCGGGATCGCCGTCCGCCATGAATTGGATCAGGGGCAGCGCCAAAACCGAGCGATGCAGAGAATCCAGCGCCCGTTTCTGCTTTTCTGCAGGTCTTAACGGACCGCGTGGCGTCAAGCTTGGCTTCGGTTTGCGAGCAGGCACGGAGGGGGGCCTTTGAGTTTTAGGTTTGGAGTTTTGGGTTTTGGGTTTTGAGTATTCGCACCGTCAATAGCCGATCTGGACGCAAAACTCAAAACCCAAAACCCAAAACCCAAAACTCAAAAACCTCCGTGCTCGCTCACCGGAGCCGACCTGGTTGGCCAGTGCATTCCAGCACGGCTTGCCATAAGTCTCCAGCAGGATCGACTCTGCGCCGCCCATTGGTGACAAGTCCGAACGGAATATGGACAAAAGTACCGTGCCACTGGCCTATTAACATGTTCGTTTTGCCCGCCATCCCAGCGTGAACTGCGTACTGAGCCAAACGCAAACAGTAGACGTTATCCTGCGCGGATGCCGGGACGCTTCGGATCGTGTAGCTTGGATCGATATATTTCAAGTTCAACTCGATCCGCCGGCCCTTGAAGAATTCAGTGATCTTATTCTTCAGGAACTCCCCGATATTGCCCAGTCGCCGGTTTCCTGATGCATCGGTCTCCAGCAGGTCGCCATCCATCAGATCCTGCCCGGCTCCCTCGGCAACCACGATCACCGCATGCTTTCGCTTAGCCAATCTGTACCTGAGGGCCTCGAGCAAGCCCGATGGGCCATCGAGATTAAATGGCACTTCGGGGATCAGACAATAGTTGACGTGTTGACCTGCCAGCGCGGTGTAACAAGCAATGAATCCTGAGTGACGACCCATGAGTTTTACCAGTCCGATCCCGTTTATCGC
>DASZGG010000269.1:0-3880 GCA_035939025.1 Chthoniobacterales bacterium
CGTGCCACTGGCCTATTAACATGTTCGTTTTGCCCGCCATCCCAGCGTGAACTGCGTACTGAGCCAAACGCAAACAGTAGACGTTATCCTGCGCCGATGCCGGGACGCTTCGGATCGTGTAGCTTGGATCGATATATTTCAGGTTTAACTCGATCCGCCGACTCTTGAAGAATTCAGTGATCTTATTCTTCAGGAACTCTCCGATATTGCCCAGTCGCCGGTTTCCTGATGCGTCGGTCTCCGCCGGGTCGCAATCCATCAGATCCTGGCCAGCCCCCTCGGCAACCACGATCACAGCATGCTTCCGCTTAGCCAATCTGTACCTGAGGGCCTCAAGCAATCCCGATGGGCCATCGAGATTAAATGGCACTTCGGGGATCAGACAATAGTTGACGTGTTGACCTGCCAGAGCGGCGTAACAGGCAATGAATCCTGAATGACGACCCATGAGTTTAACCAGTCCGATCCCGTTCATCGCCCCCATCGCCTCCACATGGGCACACGACACTGTTTTTACAGCTTCAGCAAAAGCAGTGTCGAAGCCAAAACTCTTGTCCAGGTACATGATGTCGTTATCAATTGTTTTGGGAATCCCGATCACACTCTTTTTGAGGCCCCTTCGGCGGATTTCGGCGTTAATCCTCGCGCCTCCCTGCAACGTTCCGTCCCCTCCGACGACAAACAGTAGATCGACGCCGAGTTCTTCCAAATGATCCACCATTTCGCCGGCGTCTTGCGAGCCACGGGAACTTCCGAGGATTGTGCCGCCAAACGTGTGAATTGTTGAGACTGATTCAGGGCGCAGGGCCAGAGGAACATGTCCAAGACGTGGAACCAACCCCTCATAGCCGTAGCGGAGGCCGAAAATGCGAGTGACACCATACCTGTGATACAACTCCATCACAATTCCCCGGATGATATCGTTTAGGCCGGGACAGAGGCCTCCGCACGTGACGATCGCCGCGGATGTTTTCGCAGGATCAAAGTAGATCTTCTCACGTGCCCCGGCCATTTCGAAATCAAGAGGTCTCAGACCGCGCTCGAATACGTCACGGACACCCTCCATCGAGTCGTCATGAATTACCCGGTGTTCGTCAGTTCGAAATACTTCTGATCCCAACTGTCGATGCCGCAATGGCGATAAAAATTGGCATTGCCCTAGTGATTCAATGATCGCTTCCATACCCTGCGCACAGCGAAATGCACCGAAGCAAAAGCTGCAAGCCCTGATTTCAAGTTTTGCGTTTTGAGTTTTGGGTTTTGAGTCTTGCGGCCTTCACGCAAAACTCAAAACTCAAAACCCAAAACCCAAAACCCAAAACTCAAAACGGTCGGGGGATACGGCGATAGAAACGCTCTCCGGGAGGCCATGGCCTGGGAAATTGCTCCGGTGGCCCGTTACGCTGTCCGGGGAAAGCTCTCAGTTCGTTCAGGGTCTCATTGTCAAGCCTCCCACTCATAGGCAGCCCCTCTTCCTGTTGAAGCCGTAAAATGGAATCAGTCGTCGCCGGACCCGGGCGCCCGTCGATGACGGCCCGGAAAAAGCCTCTTTTCATCAATTCTCCCTGCACAGCAAAGAGCACATTCTCTTGGACCTGAAACGGCGCCCGTTCGTAAATCGTTCCTGCGAAAAGCCGTGGATAGGAAGTCGCGACTTCGGGAGGTGAATATGGAGCCGGTTGAGCCTCATCGTAATCTTCGGGACCCGGACGTTGCGGCACAGGCTGGCCATAATCCTCCCTGGGCGGCTGTTGGTAAGGAGCCTGTTGGTAAGGCGGCTGTTGGTGATATTGGCTCTCGGGCTGTCGATTCGACGGACCTCCGTTATCCTGGTACCCAGGTGCGGGTTGCGCAACGCTATCGCGCGACAGGTGCAGCGAGTGCAGAGTTTCGTCGTTCAATTGACCGGTAACCCTGAGCCCGTAGCGAATCTGGTAACGCCGAATTGCCGCAGAAGTCTCATCACCTCCCTGTCCATCCACCTCACCGTAATAAAAACCCTGATCTTTCAGTCGTTGTTGAATAGCTCGAGTCAGATCGTCAGCCCAAAGCGAGCCGGCCATCATAGCACATGAAAGAAGTAGCAAAGTGTTCCTCATCGGAATCTGGACAACACTGATTCCAGATCGGCATCCGGCACTTCGACAAAAGCGGCGTGCGACTCGGCCGTCCCCCGTTCAAGCAGGGCGGCTTCGATCGTATACTGTTCAAGCCGCGATTTCACAAATTCTTTCAGCACCGATTCTTCCGGAGCATCTGCCTGATCCTCGCCAGAGGCGTAGAGGCCGGCTCCCCAGGCTCGAATAGCGGCCTCCAAGGCATTTCGCAGATTCGATAACTTAGCCCGACTTAAGATGCGTTCCACCTGCTCCAGTCCGCGGCGAGTCCCCGCGATCGCCCCAAAACTTTCGCGACGTTTTCCAGCGCTCATGGCATTTGCATGCATCGCACCGTCGTAATCGAGGCGGACAAAAAGATCTTCCTCTTGGGTTTCCCCGACTTCGGCAAACAAAATTCTTGCCAGGTAGGGTGCGCCGTAAATCTGCTCGAACGCTTGTTTCAACGCAGGACTGAAAGAATAAGTCGCCATGCGACGCAGAGACACATCCGCAGCAGAACGAGTAAAGCCTTCAGTACTCGCCAACTCAATGGCCATTATCCGAAGCCGTTCGATGTCACCCGGGTGCCCGATACCGCCCATCGCGATTCGGTCATAAATCTCGAAGATCTTTCGGCGATCGCGCCCGAATGTCAGCAACAGTATGCCACCAGAGAAACTAAGACCGATCGTTGGACTTCCGGGAGCAAGTTCGTTTTCAATGTATTCACGGCGATTAGAGATCGCCTCGACCCAACGGTACGGTTCGTCAATCATGCTAGGTGCGTTTGGAACAACTCGGAAAGCTTGTCGTCTCCCACGGTCTCGACCCCTGTCTTGGTCACGATTTTTATGATTGGAAAAATTCTGCCATGACGATCGATCGCACCGGTTGCGGTATCGGCTTCGGCCGCCGTGTCCAGAGCCTTGAGCGCCAGGAGGGTCGACTCCTCCTGAGTCCGTTCCCGCAACGGTTTTGCGCCCCAGTTATTCTCGTAATAAAGCACACTCCTGACCGCGAGTGCCCCAGAACCGCTGGAAGCGAAATCGGTCGCCTCAAATTGGGCGCCCATTGCGTCATAAAAGAAGACCTTGGCCGGGTCCGAACTTTTCTTGTCGTAGGTTGCGAATAAGGGGACAACAACTCCAACCCCCTGTATCACCATCCCCAGATTGTCGCGCAACAACTTCGAGAGCGCACGCACTTTGCCTTCCAAGCTCATTTCCTGCAGCTGGCTGCGCCGATAAAATTGGAAGGAATGCTCCAGAATGCGAGCCATCTCCCAAGCGGTCGCGGGCGAACCCGCGATCGCCATGACCGAATGGCGATCGATCTCCAGAACTTTGTCCGCGCGATCATACATGACGACGTTGCCGGACGTGGCCCGTCGATCTCCGGCGACTAGAACACCCCCTGCGAATTTGAAACCTAAAATTGTGGTGGCAGTCGTTTCCTTTAACTCCGAACGATTGCCTGCGCTGTTGGGTATTTCGCTAATCAGCCGCCGCTGTTTTAGAACAGACAGGAAATCACCGGCCAGTTGGCTCGATTGATTCGATCCATCCATGCTACTGGCCGGTCCGCTGCCGGTACCGCTTTGACTGATTGGGATCCACTTTGCGCATGCGCTTCAATAGATCCTTGGTATCCGGCTTGGAAACATCTGGTGATCGAGGTCCGTCTCCGTCCCCCTGCTTTGGCTCCCAAGGAGCTGGAGTTGGTGGTTTTTGCGTCCTTTCGGGCATGAAGAACAGTACTTATTTTCGCGGTTGAAAGCAAAT
>DASZGG010000270.1:0-3855 GCA_035939025.1 Chthoniobacterales bacterium
CTACTGGCGGAGCGGCGACTAGCACGCGGGGTGAAACTAAACCATCCAGAAGCGGTCGCCTATCTGACGGCAGCGCTTTTGGAAGGCGCCCGTGACGGCCAGACCGTGGCAGAATTGATGTACCATGGCACCACACTGCTCAATCGCGATCAGGTCATGGAAGGCGTTCCGGAAATGATCCACGAAATTCAGGTCGAGGCTACTTTCCCGGACGGCACAAAACTCGTCACGGTTCACCATCCGATCGTTTAATTGTACAGGAGAAAACACATGATCCCGGGCGAAATCATAACGTGCTCTGGCGAGATCGAGCTGAATGCGGGACGGACAACAGTGACGGTAACGGTCGCCAACACCGGTGATCGGCCGATTCAGGTTGGCTCTCACTTTCATTTCTTCGAAGTCAACGAAGCGCTGCGCTTCGACCGTGATAAGGCGCGCGGGTTCCGACTTAATATCATTGCCGGCACAGCGGTGCGGTTTGAGCCGGGGCAGGAGCGCACCGTTGAATTAGTGGAACTCGCCGGTGACAGGATTGTCTACGGATTTAATGGAAAGATCATGGGCAAGCTCTGAAAGCGATCAGTGCGGCTATCACATAGACTATGAAAATCTCTCGCCAGGCTTACGCAGAAATGTTTGGTCCCACCAGAGGCGATCAGGTGCGACTTGCCGATACAGAGCTGTTCATCGAGATCGAGCACGATTTTACGGTTTACGGAGAAGAGGTTAAGTTTGGTGGCGGCAAAGTGATCCGGGACGGCATGGGCCAATCCCAACGCACCGCGAAAGACGTTGCTGACACGGTTATTACGAATGCCGTAATTGTCGATTACGCGGGGATTTTGAAAGCGGACATCGGAATTAAAGATGGCCGGATCGCCGCTATCGGGAAGGCCGGGAACCCCGACATCCAACCGGGCATCACAATCGTGATTGGACCTGGTACGGAGGTGATCGCAGGCGAAGGGAAAATTGTCACCGCTGGAGGTATCGACACTCATATACATTTCATTTGTCCGCAGCAAATCGATGACGCGCTTGCTTCCGGTGTCACAACGCTGATTGGGGGCGGCACTGGGCCTTCGCACGGCACGTTCGCCACTACTTGCACGCCGGGCCCATGGCACATCAAGCGGATGCTTCAGGCGGCGGACGGTTATCCGATCAATCTCGGTTTTCTTGGCAAGGGGAACGCGAGTCGAAAGGAGCCTTTGCGCGAACAGATCGCAGCCGGTGCCCTCGGTTTAAAGTTACACGAGGATTGGGGAACAACCCCGGCAGCAATTGACGCTTGTCTGTCGGTTGCCGAAGAAACTGATACGCAAGTTGCGATCCATACCGACACCTTGAACGAGTCGGGTTTTGTCGAGGCGAGCATTGCAGCGTTCAAAGGACGCACAATTCACACCTACCATACTGAAGGCGCGGGTGGCGGACATGCACCCGATATCATCAAAGTCTGCGGTGAATCGAACGTGCTCCCCTCCTCCACCAATCCAACGAGACCCTATACAGTCAACACCTTGGACGAACATTTGGACATGCTGATGGTGTGTCATCATCTGGATCCGGGGATAGCCGAAGACCTCGCGTTCGCCGAATCGAGAATCCGGCGGGAGACCATCGCCGCTGAAGACATTCTCCACGACATGGGGGCGTTATCGATGATGTCGAGCGACTCGCAGGCGATGGGACGGATCGGAGAGGTGATTACCCGCACCTGGCAGACGGCGCACAAAATGAAAGTCCAGCGCGGTCCGCTGCCGGGCGATCAGTCCCGAAACGACAATGTTCGGGTAAAACGCTATGTGGCGAAGTACACGATCAATCCTGCGATCACGCACGGAATCGCGCACGAGGTCGGTTCGGTCGAGGTTGGTAAATGGGCTGATCTGGTTCTTTGGGAGCCTGCGTTCTTCGGGACGAAACCCACATTGATATTGAAAGGAGGGATGATTAACCTGGCGCTCATGGGTGATCCCAATGCTTCTATTCCGACCCCGCAACCGGTGCACTACCGGGAGATGTTCGCGACCCGGGGAGGCGCGCTTGGTAGTACGTCGCTCACATTTGTTTCGCAAGCGGCGGAAACTGCTGGTATTGCCGAGATTTATGGACTTACGAAACGCGTGGTGGCGGTACGCGGGATCCGATCGCTGCGAAAATCGGACATGATCCATAATAACCGACTACCGAAGATCACGGTAGATCCGGAAACCTATCAGGTGGTCGCAGATGGTGAATTACTGACCTGTGAGCCTGCTAAAGTATTGCCTTTGGCACAACGATATTTCCTTTTCTGACCTGGAATGATCAGGATTGAAAGATACGCCAACCGTGAAATTCCAGAGGCTGAACTAGCCAACCTCCGGAAGCTCGTTTTGCCTTTTGATCTTCGGCAGAGAAGCCGCTTACGAGTTGCGCTCGACGACGGAGCTGAAGCTGCCGTGTTTCTCCCGCACGGCTCGGTGCTGCGCAACGGTGATCTTTTGGAAGCTCGAGACGGCTCTCTTATTCGAGTTGTGGCAGCCCCTGAGAACGTGCTGTACGTTACCTCTGATAAGCCACGCGCCTTGACGCGTGCCGCATATCACTTGGGAAATCGACATGTCCCAGTCGAGCTCGGAGAAAATTTTCTGAAGCTGGAGACCGATCCCGTGCTAAAGGAGATGCTTTTGCAGCTTGGAGTAACTTTGCGCGAGGATTGCCTTCCGTTTCAACCGGAAGCCGGCGCCTATGGCGGGGGACACCGCCACGGACACGATTCGACATTCTCTGAAGAATATGCGCGCGTTCAACAACTCTTTTACGAATATCACGGACCGGAGCGTTCGGACGACAAAGAGCATCGACATCTCCATCCGCACGATGACTCCCTCAGCCACGAGCATTCGTAAGCTGGTCGCGCTTCTTCACCTGGCTTCTCCAGCGCTCCCGATCGGCACGTTCAGCTATTCGCAAGGATTGGAAGGAGCTGTGGATGCTCAATTGGTTCACGATGCGGAGAGTGCCCAGGCCTGGATACAAAGTGGCCTGGAGCATGTACTTGCGATCAACGAACTACCGATGTTGTCGATCATTTACGGCAACTGGGAGAGCGGAAATTTTTTCGAGATCGAGAGATTAAACGCCCGGTTTCTTGCGAGCAGAGAATCGTCCGAGTTACGCCAGGAGACTGAGCAATTGGGATGGTCGCTCACTCAGCTTGCGTTAGCGCTCCAATGGCATGACGAAGCGCGGCAAGCCGCCTTGCGTTCATTGAGACCAGTATGCTTGCCAACAGCTTTCGCCTATGCGTCCGGGGCGCTGGGCATCGACCTGGAGTCCTGTCTAAGTGCTTACTGTTTCAGTTGGGTCGAAAATCAGGTGACCGCAGCCCTCAAATCTGTGCCGTTAGGCCAGACTACTGGACAAAAAATCCTGTTTGCCATGCACCCAGTGATTCCCGAAGTGGTACTCAGGGCTATCGCGACAACACCTGACCAGATCTCCACCTTTGCCCCACACCTTGGGATATTATCGGCGCGGCACGCGACCCAGTATTCGCGGTTGTTTCGCTCTTAACCTAAACTCCGAATTTGAAATCGTCCTCGTCCTCGTCGTCGTGCTCGTCCTCGGTGCATTGGGATTCCGTGACCGCAAAGAGACCGATGGAACTAATTTGTTCTGTTAGTCTGATTGCGAAACGATCGGGATTCTCGAGGACGAGGGCGACGACGAGCAGGAGGACGACTCCTCAAATTCGGTTTTTGGATTTAAAATGGCCTCGGCGCCAAGGAAATACAGGCTGGAAGCCCATGCTACATTGCGGACGACTATGAGCAACCCCCAACGCACCAAACGGAATCCGCC
>DASZGG010000271.1:0-2935 GCA_035939025.1 Chthoniobacterales bacterium
AAGTCGATTTCCTGCGAATTGAACATGCGGCGGACGAGTGTGTAGCCTTTTTGCCGGTATTCAGTCAGTCGATCTGGAGTGATGGGGCCGCTGGCCATAATAGAAGTTCCTATTTCGGAGTTTCTCACCGTGTGCAGGCGCGCACAAGGACGGCCTCGCCTGCATTGGCCGGATTCTTCCAGGATAGCGCTGGATGCTCTTAGCAGGAAGGTGTACGGTTTGACGACCCAGGAGGTGTCAGATGGCGACGTATGTGATTCTCAGTCGTATTTCTCCGGAGGCAGTCAAGGATCCTAAGAACTTGAAAGACTTGGCCAAGACCGTCTCGGAGACAATCAAGCAGCAATGTCCGGGTGTTATCTGGAAAGATAGTTACGCAACATTGGGTCGTTTCGATGTCGTTGACATCGTCGAAGCAGCCAAGCCCGAAGAAGTAGAGAAGGCGGCGATGATCATCCGTTCCTACGGTCATTCATCGACCGAGACCCTGGTAGCAACTCCTTGGAAGGATTTTGTGTCCGCCCTTGCCGGGTGAGTGAGTTTCCGAAAATCGACAAGCGAAATCCTTCGGGGTCGCCGAAGCGCGACGAACGTCAAAATCGATGACGAGTTTGAAGAACGTTTTGGTCGCGGCTCCGCCGAGCGTGGCCACCGCGCCCTCCGTGCGAGTTTTTCTCCTCCTGCCCTATCCGTCAGACATTGATCATCGAAGAAAGGTTTGATTCGAACAAGACTCAAAATCGATCGAGTCTCGCACGGTGTCCACGGAGTCACGGAGGACTTGAGCACTTTTTCCCAAAGCCAGGGAGCGTAAACTATAGTTACTCCAAGAGTTCGGGCCGCCGCGCAAATTCTACCATCCTGAGTTTCCGTTCTGGTATCTGCGCACCGAAGAGTTCTGGGAAATGCGCGTTCGATCTTCGTCTAGATCATACGCCGACCCGAAGCGTAACCCAAGTGCCTATCACCCGCCGATCCCATCGATATAAACATTCCTCAACGATCATTCTTGATTCTTTAGATGCGACCCCAATGGCTGCTTCGCGAAAATAGAGGTTTTCGTGATAACTTTTGAGCTTCTCCGCTGTTTTGTGTGGGTAGTTGGATTTAGTTAAATAACCGGAAGCTCGAATTTGAGGCGAGCAGCTCGTAGGTAAGCGGCAGTCCGGAAATAGACAAAGTTTTTAAAGCCGCGAGCGATTCTCTTGGCGAGCTGGATTATACCGTTGACAGCCTCAATCGCGGCCGAGGTTAGTCCGGTATCAAAGTAAGCGAGGATACCCTCCCAATGCTGGCGGACGGTCTTGGCCAAGGTACGGAAGGGTTCCAGCCTGCTGCGCGACGCCCAGCCACACCACCACTGGAGTTGGCTCTCGGCCGTGGCCTGATCGGGGCTGGCGTAAATAGCTTGCAGCGTCTCGCGCAAAGTCATTGCCCGCCCAAGTTTGGTGTACTGCAAACAGAGATCTCGTCGCTGCTTCTGACGTTTGGCGCTCAGATTCCAGGCATTGCCACGCAAGCTCCAGAGTGAACCCTTGAGCTCGGCTCCCTGGTGCTGAAGTTGCCGACGTACCGTCTCGAGCGCCTGACCGGCCAGCAGCATCACATGGAACTTATCGAAGATGATCTGGGCTTGAGGAAAATATTGGGCCGCTCCCTTCAGATAGGCTGGACTCATGTCCATGGCAATGGCCTGGATTTGCGTCGGATCACCTCCATGCTCGCGCAGTGCTTGGGCAAAGGAGCCCAGCGCTTCGCTACTGCGTCCTTCGACCATCAGCAGCAGCCCCGCACCGTCGCAATCCAGCACATTGGTCACATAACGGTGCCCCCGCCGGGCGCTGGTTTCATCGACGGCGATCCGACGTACAGCCTTCCAATCACGCCGGGCCTGGGCTTGCTCGACGTAATGGATCAGCACTCGGCCATAAACGAGTATCGCTCTCCTGCAATAAATCGGCAATTCCATCGACGGGCATCTGGGCGCTCAATAACATGACAAGGGCTTCCATCAACAAGGTAAAACCGCTGCCTTCCCGCGCCCAGGGCACCTGCACCTGATGGACCCCATCCTTACGACACCAGGTGCGCGGTACCTTGGCCACCAACTCACAACGGTATTGGAAAAAGTTCAAGTGCCGCCAGCGCCTCTCCAGGGTGTCGTGCACTCCACACAAGGCTTTACATTGGGGACACTCAAAATGTTCCCCTGGCACGTGTTCGAGTCGTAGTTCCAAGCGTTTTGGCTCTCCCTCAAAGCGGCATTCGGCCACCCGCCACTGCCGGCCTAGGCCGAGCGCCGCGGTAAAAAGTTCTTCCGGTGTCATCCTTTATAATTGCAGCCCACGATCACTCAAAAGGCAAATCGTTGTCCGACCTTCGCTCCAAGTTCCCCAAACGGGCTTTTGCGGTTGACAGCGCGCGGCGAGGAACGAGCCAAGAGCTGTCGAACGCAAAATGCAGTAACCTTTCCCAGCGCGGAGCGAAGCCTGCTCAGGGGAGAAACGAAATAAATGGCAGGGGCCCGCCTCCGGCGGGAAGGATGCCGTTTATGTCGGATTCGACCTTGATCAGGCGTAGCGCAGCGCTAAGCAGGCCGAATCCGCCTAACAACCTACCCACAGGGAATAGCGAAGAGCCACTTTTGATAACTTTTTCTGGCTCGACGAATACGCGCTTTTCTTGAACATTCTTACGTTGTTCGCAATCGAGAAGCTCGGTCGCATTAAAGTATGTCCTCAGATAGCTCGGATACCCAGCGAGAACCCGATAGGCTGAGTATGGATCGGCTTTCGAAGGAACTTCGAATGAGCCTCGTCGAGACTCTTGGCTCTCCCGTCCTTCAACTATTTCTCGACGGCAAATATGCGGGCAGCGGTGTTTTAGTGGAAGTTGATGACGTTTCTGGAATCCTGACCGCCGAACACGTCATCTT
>DASZGG010000272.1:0-3069 GCA_035939025.1 Chthoniobacterales bacterium
ATGGGCGTGCCGCCATCCGACTGTCTGGTGCTGGAGGATAGCCCGGCCGGTTTTGAAGCCGCAATATCGGCCGGCATGGACTATGCCGTGGTAAGAAGGCCGTAGCTTAGCCTGCGCGTTGCACGTGGAGCTATCTAGTGGCTAGTGGCGAGTGGCGAGTGGCTAGTGGCTAGTGGCTAGGGCGCATTGGCCTACTGGCGCGGTCGGGTCGCGCTCCCGCGCGACCGGCGTTGCACGTCTAGACACTTCGCTTTCGCTGATTGCGCTGGCCGGAGCCCTTTATCTTCCATTCGCTCCTTTTGTTTGTTTACGTTCTATGAACGTGCAACGCCGGTCGCGCAGGAGCGCAACCCTACCGCGCCACGCGCGCCGATGGTGTCACAGTAGCCACTAGTCACCAGCCACTAGAGAGCTCCACGTGCAACGCGCAGGCTAAGCTACGGCCTTCTTACCACGGCATAGTCCATGCCGGCCGATATTGCGGCTTCAAAACCGGCCGGGCTATCCTCCAGCACCAGACAGTCGGATGGCGGCACGCCCATCCGACCGGCTGCCTCGAGGAACATGTCTGGGAACGGCTTACCTCGTTTGACCTGTTCACTAGTCACAATAACCGAAAAAAAGTCCTTAAATCCAATCGCTTCCAGTGTTCTGGTGACAACGGGCAGAATTCCTCCGGAGGCCACCGATACCTTCGAAAAAGCAGCGACCTGGCGCGCGAAATCGGCGACTTCCGGAATCGGCCGAATCGTATCGATTCGTTGAACGTAGAGCTGCTCCTTTTCGTTGGCAATCGTTTCCGGATCGAGTGAGGAACGAAACCGCTCGTTCAAAAGTTCAACCATCTTGCGGCTTGGCCATCCGCCGAGACTGTAAAATAGATCCTCCGGGATTTGTCCCCCATATTTCCGTACCGTGTCGGCCCATGCTCCGTAATGAACCGGCATGGAGTCGGCCAGGGTGCCGTCGCAATCGAAGATATAGCCTGCGTATCGCTTTTGGGGCGGAGTAAAGAGTGTCATAGGAGAGCCGGGGAAGGTTGCATGTATTCAAAAACATCACAACTCGTGCCGGGAAAAGCGCGTCGTTGCAGGATTTTTATTGATTTTAGGCGCTTTCCCGGGATGATTCCTCTCCCTTATTATGCGTCATACGATTTCCGTTCTGGTTGAAAACAAGTTTGGCGTTCTGGCTCGGATTGCTGGCATGTTCAGCGGGCGCGGGTTTAACATCGATAGTCTGAACGTGGCGCCGACCAATGACCCTTCTGCTTCCAGAATGACGATCGTTGTTCGAGGAGATGACACGGTTCTCGAGCAGGTCACGAAACAGTTGAACAAGCTCGTTGACGTGATCGAAATCCAGGATTTTAGAGACGGAGACTACGTTGACCGTGAGTTGGTAATGCTTCGGGTTAACGCCGATTCCGATAATCGGTCGGAAGTGATGCAAATTTGCGACATTTTTCGGGCTAAAATTGTCGACGTTCAACCGAAGCGTCTCGCGATCGAAATTACTGGGAACGAAAGCAAAATCAGTAAGTTCCTGAAACTAATGGAGAACTTTGGCGTCAGCGACTTGACGCGTACCGGCAAGGTCGCGATGGCCAGAGTAGAATAATTCCCCCGGCTTAAATCAAAATATGGCAGCAAAAGTCTACACGGATAAAGACGCCGACCTCGCTAACCTCAATGGAAAAGTGTGTGCGGTAATCGGATTCGGATCTCAAGGTCATGCGCACGCGCTCAACCTCAAAGACAGTGGCGTGGAGGTCGTGGTCGGCCTGTACAAAGACAGTAAATCTATCCCGGTCGCCCAAGAACACGGCTTTCAGGTGCTGGATGTGAGCGAAGCGGTGCAAAAGGCCGATATCATCTTTTTCGCGACCCCCGATCTCAAGAGCGCGTCAATCTATGATACCGAGGTGGCCCCTCATCTAAAGAAAGGAAAAGCGCTCCTTTTCAGCCATGGTTTTGCGATCCATTTCAAGACCATCGTACCGCCGCAGGATGTCGACGTGATCATGGTGGCACCGAAAGGTCCAGGACACATCGTCCGCCGGCAATACGTCGAAGGAAAGGGTGTCCCCGCGCTGATTGCGGTTTTCCAAAATCCGTCCAAACAAGCGAAAAAGCTGGCGTTGGCGTGGGCGAAAGGAATTGGCGCTACGCGAGCGGGCGTGCTGGAAACAACGTTCAAAGAGGAGACCGAGACTGATCTTTTTGGGGAGCAGACTGTTCTTTGCGGGGGTTTAACCTCGCTTGTCCAAAACGGGTTCGAAACTCTCGTGGAGGCCGGTTACCAGCCGGAGATGGCATATTTCGAGTGTTTGCACGAGCTGAAGTTAATCGTGGATCTTATGTACGAGTCAGGGATCGCCGGCATGCGCTTTTCTGTATCCGAGACCGCGAAGTGGGGCGACGTCTCGGTAGGGCCGACTGTAATCGATAGTTCGGTCAAAAAGAAGATGCAGAAGGCTCTTAAAGAAATCCAAAGCGGGAAATTCGCTAAAGGCTGGATCGCCGAATACGCAGCCGGTTTGCCGAACTACAAGAAGCTTCTAAAGGAGGGCGAGAAGCACTCAATCGAGAAGACTGGTGAACGTCTGCGCGGATTGATGCCCTGGATACCGAAGAAGAATATCAAGGGCGCTCAAGCTGCTTATTAGTGCCGCGGAGGAAAGCGCGAACGGTGTTATTCCACGTAGTGAGTGAGATTCGCCGAGGCCGCAACCCGTTTATTTCGAGATCTTCGCTTGGTCAGGAGCTCTTGTAATTCTGCCGCGATACGAAACAACCTTTTGCTGCTGAGTCGCTCTTCTGACGCCTTGAACTTGGCGCCCTGGATCTGCTCGGCATAATTTATGGAATTAATCCTCTTCTCCTCGCTCATTTTAGCTCCGCCTCGTCTTGAATTCGACAACCACACCACACAAGCCCTGAGAAGTCAGCGATGTTCCGGCCGTGTTTAGAATGTCGCTGCCCATATCTATATTGCAGCTGAATGCATTTGTAAATTGGTAACTCGTGATCGAGTGAAATTAAAGTGCAGGCGAAGGCTCCAGCCTTT
>DASZGG010000273.1:0-5891 GCA_035939025.1 Chthoniobacterales bacterium
GGGATTCTTATCGAATGGGTTCGTGCTGGTAGAAAGCTTTTTCTTTAGCGATCCGACGAATGTAATGGCGCCCTGCACGTCAGGCGTCAACGCGCCGAAAACTCCGCTGTAACTAGGATTAGTCGAAAAATCGAGAAAGTCTGCTGATGCGTAGCCGATTACGTTCTTCACGCCGTCAGCCCAGTTTCCGCTTTGATAGTATGGAACCGCCCAGGCCAGGATAATAGCATGGTGACCGAGCCAATAAAAAAAGAGCGACTCAACTGCCTTGCTGGCGTCTTGGCCCACCCCTTTAAGAAAGGCACCACTCAGTGGCGACTTCTGCCACGCAGCTTGCTGTTCCTTAGTCCAGGTTTGCCAATCCTTGTCCCAAGGAAGAGACTTCACAACCGGGTACCATTGCTTAAAGGCGTTAATCGTTCCATCGCTTAAATGCGCTTTGACCATCAGATCGTAGATCTGCTTGTACGTATCATCCATCTGCTCGTAAATGCTGACATTAAAACTGTATTCTGAGGCCGCGGCGATCATTTCACCGAGGTTGTACCAGTCATAGATGTCGATGGAAGAGGGAGCGGGAGCAGCGGGAGTTCCAAATGGATTGGATGCGAACGACGGCGAAGTCGCGAGAATGAGTGCGGTAAACGCGTATAACGAGATAAGATGCTTTTTCATTGAGCGAAGTTAGTTTTATTGGACGAGGCTTTCGGGCTGCTGGGCGTTGTGCTGCTGTTCAAGTTCCTGTTGGAGAAGATTCGAGCTGGAGGATGAGGACGATCTGAGGCTTGACGGTACGTTGGTCATTTGGGTTGCGGCGTTGGAGAAATTGCCTGTTGCTTGCGCTCGAGGCGCCACGAGAGAAGCTGTTTCGCTTGCCGTTAGTCCAGAGGTTAGGGAACCATTGAGGCTTGAAGGGTTGCTGGCAATTTGGGTTTCAGCGCTGGAGAAGGTATCGGTTACCAGCCCGGCTCGAGTATCTGCGAGCGAAGCTTTGGTGCTTGCCATTGAGCCGGAGGATAGTGAAGCATTGAGGCCGGATGGATTGCTGGCAAGTTGAGTCTCGGCGCTGGAGAACGTGTCGGTCACCAGCCCGGCTCGAATACCCGCGAGCGAAGCTGTTTCGTTCAAAGCAGACGCCCGGAGCATCGCCTGCGGGCCGGAAACGAATCCTTCGAGAGCGACAGAATCAGCTTTTACTGAATTCGCTCGATTCAAAATGTCCGGAGTCAGTCCATTTTGGCCGGCTATCAGGGCCGTGGGTAGGACCGTAGAGAGAAATATTACGGTGATTTTTCTATTCATCTTTCTGTATTCAATATGTTTTTTAGGTCTGGTGTTTTTGTTGTCCTCGAGTTCCACAAATGTGGGTCGAAAAAGAAAAGGGCTTTTAGTGATTCGTATTTGTCTAATCGTGCCTACGGTTACGATCTTTGTCTTAGGTCTGTCTCAGCAGGCTGATCACGCGGACTTTGCCGAATTGGGTAACGGTGAAATCAACAATCGAATCGGCGGTGGAGTAGAAATATTCTGTCTCTTTGGAATTTGGAACAGGCCGAACCTGGACCGGTTGGCCGAGCTTATTCTTTAGATCCGCGACGCTTGCTCCAATCTCGACGCCGGCGACCTCCGGTGTTACATACCCAGACTCAGGGATTTGAGGCACAAAGACATTGACCATAATCACCTTACCGCTGGAAAAGGCTACGTTGATTCCGAGGGATTTATCGTAATGAAAGATTAGCCCCTGTTCCTCCTCTGAGGTGACCGGCTTTTCAGTTCGCTCGGGTTGGCCGACGGCTTTTATCACCTCGTCGGGTGGAGAACCACACTGAATGTTCAGAACGTTAACCGCTGCCGACGATATCGGGGGAGGGGGATCCTTGAAGTTGGGGTCTTGCTTTCTAATAAAGTCCAGCGCTAATTTTGCCCACGGACTAAAGGCGTCCTTTTTCAGATAGTCTTGAAGGCCCGCAACCCCATCCTGTTCCTTACCGGTCTCCAACTGCAACACGGCCAGGTTGTATTTGGCTGGAAGATAATCTAACGCCGCTGCTTTCGCGAAGAGGCCTTCGGCCTCATCTTGCTTGACCGCCGTCTCAGAACTTCCCTGCGTCTTCCAGTAGGTGAGGATGGCAAGATCGTTTATATAGATGGGATTATCTGGCTCTGTTTTTAAAAGCTTTTGGAGGATATCTTCGGCGGTCCCGAGATTTTCAGCCTCGTGAGTCTCGATCAAAGCGATGGCAAGGTTTGATTGGGTGCCGAAAGCGTGGGGATTGATTTTCAGCGCCTCCTGGTATGCCCGGATCGCCTTGGCGAGTGGACTCTCGCCGCGAACGCGGTCTCGCATTTGTACAAAATAGTCAACCAGGCCCGGCTGGAACTTTTCCGATTTGCCGGCCGTCTGGAGGTATTCCCAGTGGTAAGCGATACCGAGATTATTCCAAGCCTCGAAACTGTTCGGAAATACCTTTGTCAGGTCTTTGAAACACTGAGCTGCTTTTTCAAAATTATATGTTTTCAGCAGGTAATCGCCCCAATTGAACTCGCCGGCCAGGTTTGCGATGGTATCTCTATAGGATTCAAGTTTCGCGATCCGTTCTTGATAGGTCGGATGATCATACGCCCTTGTTGTCCCGCCGTTCGCGTTCTGCTTAGGAATATATTCGCTCATCGAGTACGTTGCCGTGGGATCGCTCGCTAGCAATTGAAGCCAACCCACTGCTCCATTAAACCCGTCAAACCCGGCGCGGGTGGCGTAAAGGGCCCCTAGTAAATCTGCTTCGAACTCCTGGACGCGCGTGAACCGGGCTCTCGCTAACTCTTGGAGTCGGGCGATCTCTTCGGGACTCAGAGTACCTTGCGAATCCTTCTCGATGGCATCCAGATGCGCGACGATCCATTCCATCGAGCCGCTTATACCCTCGCCCAGCAGGACATGCCGCCGGACGTTGTGCGTCATCTCGTGACCAAGCAGGTGTGCCAACATATTTTCATCGGGTTTCCCTCCATTGCCCTTCGAAATCATGTCGAGAAAGCCTTCATAAACAACTACTTTGCCGCCGCCGGTAGCAAAGGCATTAACGATCGAAGAATCTATCACCGTAAATTCCCAATCATCAGCGAGATCGGGACGCTCACTAATCGCGTTTGCAATCCGTCGACCAACCCGGTTAACTGTCTCGATATAGACCTGATTGGTGCTGAGTTGGAAACCCTTTATCAGCTGATCTCGCAAAAGTATGCGAAACCGGACTTCAGTCGCCGGATCAATTCCCGCGATGACATTTTGCTCCTGCTCCGCCCCATACTGAGCGTAAGGAAACACCAACAGACAACAAAAGCAGAGAGGTGCTAAAATTTTGAGCTTTTTCATTTTTCGCATTTCGAATCGTAACGTGTTGAGTTCGAACGGAATGATTTTCGAAGATCAGATCGTGGTTCGTGGGATTTTCGGGCTAACCATGTGCCTTTGAGATCCAGCGTGCTGACATTCGTATTTGTTTAATCGTTCCGACGCTTACGATCTTTGTCTTAGGCTCAAGTTCGTTTCAGCAGGCTGATCACGCGGACTTTGCCGAATTGGGTAACAGTGAAGTCAACAATTGAGTCCGCGGTGGAGTAGAAATAGTCTGACTCTTTGGAATTTTGAACAGGCCGAACCTGGAGCGGCTGCCCGATCTTATTCTTAAGATCCTGGACGCTAGCTCCAACTTCGACGCCGGCGACCTCCGGTTGCACATACCCGGACTCAGGAATTTGCGGTGTGAAGACACTGACCATAATCACCTTACCGCTGGAAAAGACCACAGTGATTCCGAGGGAGCTATCGTAATGGAAGATTAGCCCCTCATCCTCCTCTGAGGTGACTGGCTTTTCAGTTCGCTCGGGCTGGCCGACGGCCTTTATAACGTCGTCGGGTGTTGAGCCAACCCGAATATTCAGAACGTTAACCGCCGCCGGCGAGATCAGAGGAGGTGGGTCCTTGAAGTTGGGGTCTTGCTTCTTAATAAGGTCCACCGCTAATTTTGCCCATGGACTAAACCCGTCTGTTTTCAGATAGTCTTGAAGGCCGGCAACCCCATCTTGCTCCTTACCAGTCTCCAACTGCAAAACGGCCAGATTGTATTTGGCCGGAAGATAATCTAACGCAGCCGCTTTCGCGAAGAGCGCTTCGGCCTCATCCTGCTTTACGGCGGTCTCGGAACTTCCTTGGGTCTTCCAGTAGGTGAGGATGGCAAGATCGTTTATGTAGATCGGATTGTTTGGCTCCGCTTTTAAAAGCTTTTGGAGAATGGCTTCCGCGGTCTCTATATTCTCAGCCTCATGAGTCTCGATCAAAGCGACGGCCAGGTTTGATTGGGTGCCCGTGGCGTTCGGATTGATTTTCAGCGCCTGCTGGTACGCCCGAATCGCCCTATTGAGTGGACTCTCACCGCGAAGGCGTTCCCGCATTTGTACAAAATAGTCGACCAGGCCAGGTTGGAATTTTTCCGACTTGCCGGCCGTTTGTAGGTATTCCCAGTGGTAGGCGATACCGAGATTATTCCAAGCCTCGAAGCTGTTCGGAAATACCTTTGTCAGGTCTTTGAAACACTGAGCCGCTTTTTCAAAATTATACGTTTTCAGCAGATAATCGCCCCAATTGTACTCACCGGCCAAGTTTAGGATTGTCTCCTTATAGGATTCAAGTTTAGCGATCCTTTCTTTCCAGGTCGGATGATCTGCAGCTCTTATCTCGCCATTGGCACGTTCCTTAGGAATATATTCACTCATCGTATACTCGAAGTTGGGATCATTGGCTGCCATGTTCATCCAGCGCAGTGCGCCGCCAAATCCGTCAAAGCCGGCCCGGGTGGCAAAGAGCGCCCCGAGTAAATCAGCTTCAAACTCCTGAACGCGCGTGAAACGGGCGCTCGCCAACGCCTCGAGACGGGCGACCTCTTCGGGACTAAGAGCGCCCTGCGAATCCTTCTCGATGGCATCCAAATGCGCGATGATCCATTCCATCGAACCGCCGATACTCGCGCCCAGAAGCGTATGGCGCCGGACGTTGTGCGTCATCTCGTGACCTAGGACGGCCGCCAACATATCTTCATCGGGTTTGCCCCCATTGTCCTTCGATATCATGTCGAGAAAGCCTTCAAAAACGACTATTTTGCCTCCGCCGAAGGCCAGTGCGTTAACAGTTGAGGAATCTATGACCGTAAATTCCCAGTCATCCGCGAGATCGGGACGCTCATTGATCGAACTTGCGATCCGTCGACCGACACGGTTGACCGCCTCGATATAGGCCTTGTTGGTGCTAAGCTGGTATTTCTTAATGAACTCGTCTCGCCATAACGTGCCCAGCCGGACTTCGGTCGCCGGATCAATTCCGGCCACCACATTTTGCTCGTGATCTGATCCGTCCTGACCATAAGTTAATACCAAAAGACAACAGAAGCAGAGAGGTGCTAGAATTTTAAGATTTTTCATTTTTCGCATTCCAAAGTGGAGCATGATGGGTTCGCACGGAATGATCTGCGAAGACCGGATGGTTGGGTGTAGAGCATAAAACAGGGGTACAAAATCGTATTCTACCTTTAAAGATGTCCTTTACGAAGGCGTTATACTGAAAAAAGTTTCAGAATTTTTAGTTTTTCCGGCCAATCCTGGCAATTCTTTCCTCATCCGGGCGACTGACTGCTCATGGTTTCCCTTGGGAACTCATGATGAATGGCCCAGCCAGGCTCACGGCGTTAGCTAACCCCTGTTCTTTCCGGAGTTTGACCAGCCACTCGCGCTGGACTTTTGCCAATGCCTCTGGAGCGCTCCCGCTCTGATGCGCGGCTTCGTAAAAATCGCTCATGATCTGGACAGTAACTTCGTCGCTGATCGGCCATAGAGTC
>DASZGG010000274.1:0-5896 GCA_035939025.1 Chthoniobacterales bacterium
GGCCTGATCGACAGACAACTTACCGGCCAACGTTCCCGAAATATTCTGGCCCACCACCGTCGCGAAGGACTGAAATTCGGGGATCCCGACAAATTGAACTCCGGTGTACGGCACGGGCTTGATGCACGGATTGGTTGGATCCGCGGTCTGCATCGCCTGCAAGGTAACTGCGGCAAACGGGGCCGCCTTCTGGTAGTCAGCATTGTCGTACGTCGATTTCCTTGTACCAGGAGGCACAGTTGCCCATCCAGCATCGTCGGCAACCAGTTTGATGTAGGGTTTCGATGTAGCCCAAAGCGCGAACTTTTCAGCAGCCTCAGAAGCCTTGGCTGCCTTGGGAATAGCAAAAGCCCAAGACCATAACCAGTGCGACCCATTCGGCGTAACCGCGATCGGAGCAGCCGCAAAGGCCACCTTATCAGAAACTTGAGATTGAGCCTTGTCGTAAAGAGGACCGCCTCCCGAAGTGGCGTCAATCCACATCGCTGCTTTGCCACTCGCAAAGAGCGTTAGATTTTCGTTAAATCCATTGGCGCTCGCTCCAGGCGGACCATCCGCCTTCATCAGATCCGCGTAAAAGGTAATTGCTTTCTTCCACTCCGGTGTGTCGATCGTGGGTTTCCACTTCATGTCAAACCAAGTGGCGCCGAACGTGTTGAGCAAGGTATCGACATAGGCCATGTTCTCACCCCAACCCGGCTTGCCGCGCAGCGTGATGCCATAGATTCCTTTGGACTTATCGGTCAAGGCGTCCGCAAATTTTTTGATATCGTCGTAGGTTGGCTGATCGGGCATCTTCAGCCCTTTTTCATCTAACAAGTCCTTCCGATACATCAACATCGAGCTCTCACCGTAGAATGGCAACGCATACAGCTTTCCCTGGTAAGACAAACCGTCACGGATCGACTTAAACACGTCGTCGATATCGTAGTCAGCAGGGATGTTACCCATTTCTTTAAGCCATCCGCGCTTGGCAAAAATCGGCGCTTCATACAGACCGATGAAAACCAAGTCGAACTGGCCGCTTCCGGTGGAAACGTCTGTCGTCACCCGTTGACGCAGGATGTTTTCTTCCACCACTACCCAGTTCAATTTGATGTCCGGGTTGTCGGCTTCGAATTTGGTCGAAAGCTTTTTGAGTTCGATCATCGCCGGGTTGTTGACCGTAGCGATGGTCACAGTTTGCTGCTGGGCCAGGACGCTGACGCCAGTAAAGAGGACGATTAGAAGGGGGAACGCTAAACACTTCATTTTGGGATACTCTAATCCGGATGATCCGGTTTATGCTGATGAAAACCCGTTATTTTTAAATTACGTGACGGATTTGCCCTAAATGAGATCAAAATGTCAAGCTAATGCCTTGATAACCATAAAGCAAAAGGTGCGGCTCGAAGTGTACTGATCTCGGCGTTGACTTCGGCGGGCATGAGCCCGAAGGGATCAAATAACACCGATAAACAATAACAATTGGCATCGCCTGTCGGTAGGTGCGTAGGAACCGCTTATGCCCAAGTCACGCCTGCTCGCATTGGTAATCAAGGAGCTCCGGGAGATCGTTGCGCCGACGGCGTTTTTCGCAGTGGGCTTCAATCTCATCGTTTTGACCACTCACCTCATCCTCGCCGATTACTTGGTTCGTTTTGGGAGTTTTATGGTCGCGACACTCGCTGCACTGCTGGTGGGAAAGGCTGTGCTAGTGGCAAATGCGCTGCCATTCCTGCGCCGCTATGACGCGGGCCCCCTGATCAAACCGATCCTGTTCAAGACAATCGTCTACTGGGCAGTCGTATTCCTGGTGCGCTTCCTGGAACAGCTCGTCGAATATTTGCTTCGCGGAGGAAAACTTCCCGCGATCCCAGAATACGTGGCAGCTCACTTCACCTGGCACCGATTTGCAGCTATCCAGATCTGGATCTTCGTTCTGTTCCTGATCTACACGACGGGTACTGAGCTAAATGCGCTGTTCGGTGATGGCGAGCTAGCGAAGATCCTCTTCACCAGACGTTCATCGGACCTTAAGCTGAATCGCCGGCAACGGATTCGCGCGCTCGTCAAGCTCAGCCGGCTAACCGAGACGCACACACTCGATGAGCTTCGTGACCGGAACTCGGCGGCACATGCGGAGATGATCGGGCTGATCTCCGGACTGGCGACACGAAAGGTGCCCGAGACGAGTTGACGCGCCGGCAATCGGGATCAAAGACCCTGCAAACAAACCTGCCGCTGGCGCATTCTCAGAATCGCATTGCGTTTTTGCGAATAAATTCGCTTTTGTATGCGGAGTAAACGACAATCGGTTTTTCATGCCATAATGACTGCTATTCCCGCAAAAGTCGTTGCTGTCGATAGACAAAGCGACCAATACCGCGTAATCGTTCGAATCGGACTCACGAAATATCGAGGCTCATTCAATACCTTGAAGTTCGGAGAAAAAAAACCGTTCACCGGTTTCTGTCGCGACGGTCAACTTGATCTTGTTTACTTCCAAGACCCCGGCCTCGAAGCTGGAGAGGCCTTCCCGCTGTGGACGATTCAGTAAACGGATCGGGGACAGGACACTACTTGACGGCTTGGCGCTTCTGGGAAGAAGGCAAAGGCTGGAGCCTTCGCTTACGCATTGTCATTCTTGGCTGATCGTTTTTCCTGAGCCACTTCGAGTAGGTCGGTATTGAAGAAACCGGTTTGCCATAAAAGCGACTGCCAACGGCGTGGGGCCGACTAAAAGCCAGAATACGGGGTTGTCGGTTTGAGCCGCCGCAATCTCGCACAGGAGCATCAGGATCAACAGAAAACCAAAGCCGCTGATATCGCGTTTCGGGATGTCGGGCTGCGTTTTCCTGCTCCTCGTCCGATGAATGAAACGCGCAATGGAGCGAAGAGGATCGGGATAAGGCGCCTTGCCCTCGCTAGCATTTTCCTGAGGAGCCGTCGCTATTCTCGGATTTCTTATTGGCGAGACCCGGCGTTGAGTCTTCGAGGCTGATTCAAACTCCTGCGCCAATCGCCTTCTTGCGACTCGGCTGTCGATAACGAGCTTTGGATGTTGGTCGTCCATGGTTAGACATCTGATTGGTTGATCGTTTTGTTTATTCAGTCTTACGACGAACCAACCGGCGCGCGCGGGACACTTGTATGACTGTTTTCGTGCTACCGAAGAGTGAGTCAAAAAAAGCACCATAGGTTAGATCCAGCGGCTGCCTCCCCGGTCGTAAGCGAAGGCTCCAGCCTTTGCCCTGCGTAGCACACCACCGCCGGCAAAGGCTGGAGCCATCGCTTACGCTTTTGCTCCTCGACCTCGATCTTTGATCGTCCAAGCTAAACGCGGCGGGCCAGTCCGGGATCAACAACTTTTACGAAGCCGCAGGGGGTGGATACAGACCGTTAAAGCACGGTGTATATCTGGAGCGCTTTCCCGGGTCGTCTACCCCGCGAGTTAAGAAAGGCGGGCTAACATCGCAGATGCTAAACCGGATCGCGGGGAGCGCGTCCCTGTCATCTCTAACGCTAAGATACTCCGGCGGAAACCAGACAACCGACCTGCGGCGATTTCACCATTAAATGCGAAGCGACGCTAACGCAGTCTTACGGCGTTAGGAAAGTATGCCAACTGCCGCTATGCCTCGGCATTTGCTCAACATCTTCGTCCAACTGCTCTTGTTCAAGAGCGATAGGTTCGGCCTCCTGCCCAGATTCTAGACGGAGTTCATCTGCGGGATCAAATTCCTGAGGTTCTTTTACGGTCCGATATTCAGCGTTTTCATCAGGATTCATACTTCAAATATCGATCCGTTCGGACCCTTGCGCCTGCTAAATTTTCTCGTGTTTGAGCAGCCGCTCTCAAATCGAAAGGCTGATCTGCAAAAGTGCCAGCCAGAAAATTTCAAAACGAGCCTGAAGATTCACTTTTCGGCTCTCTCCCGGCATTCAATGCGGTTCGATATTTTTCGATTGCGCTCTTATACTCTTCTTCCCCTTGTTTGTAAGCCTCGCTGGATATTTCGTGCTTCTGATACATTTCTTCCAATCGAGCTCTTTTGCGCTCAGCCTCCCGCCGGTCTCTCTCTAGGTTTTTGCGCATAGCCCCTGAGAGCTGTCTATCGGGATTTTTGGGCTCAGCGTTTGGCTCTTTGCTCTCGAGGAATTCGCGGTCATTCACGGACGCTTTTCGCTCGTTTTGCACGACTGGCATAGAAGCGGGGGTCGGAGATAGAGTAGGCGTCGACTTTTGATCAATCGTCGAACGATTTGCAGCTACCGCTTCGTTATGAGCCTGATTCGTGGACGGTTGCGGTATCACCATGCCATTGTCTTTGTCGACAGGAATAGCAGGTGACGCCTTCACGGCGGGAAGGCTAGCAACACCCGCCGATCCTTTTGGTGCGGAAATTCTAGCCTTAATTGCACTAAACGCGATCAAACAAATCCCAACTATCCCGCACAGTGCAAACAGAGTGCCTAAAGTTAAAACTTTCGTTGAATTCCGAATACGACGAGAGTCTTTTGGTTGGGCTTTCATGAGTATGGTAGACGGCCGAAGATCAAGCTTATTCATGGAGGTTCGCCGAAGATACACTACATCTTGTGGAGGTCAATAGACATAATCCCAAGATTATGTGGTTCTCTTTGATGGCTTTTCGGCACCGCCGCTATTCGATTTTGTTCCTGATCCTTCGTCGGTGTCCTCTCCCCGAAATAGGATATTAAGTAAAATATGAGGACTTGCTGTGCATCATGAAATCTCATTGATTTCGACCATTGCGGTCGGCTTGGTTTATGCCCTGATCGGCGGCTACTTTGCCAGCCGGCTGCGCCTGCCGCCCCTTGTCGGCTATCTTCTGGCTGGCGTAGCGCTTGGACCGTTCACGCCGGGTTTTGTGGCTGACGCCAAGCTGGCGCCACAACTGGCTGAGATCGGCGTCATATTGCTCATGTTCGGTGTCGGCATGCATTTTTCCATCCGTGACCTTTTGGCTGTCCGCAATGTCGCGGTGCCGGGTGCACTCGCGCAGATCGCCTCGGCTGTGGCGCTGACCTACGGCGTGGCGAGTTTTTGGGGCTGGAGTCTTGGCCCTAGCCTGGTCCTTGGACTAGCTCTATCAGTGGCAAGCACGGTGGTACTGCTTCGCGCCTTGGAAGAGCAAGGAGTCCTGAAGTCAGTGAGTGGCCAGATTGCCATTGGCTGGCTAATTGTCGAGGATCTCGTGACAGTGATAATTTTGGTGCTTCTGCCAGTCTTGGCCTCCGCACTGGGCGGGGTCGGAAGTGACTCCGCAGGGCAGGACAACGGCGGCGGGCAGTTGCTGCTAACGCTCGGAATCGTCCTCGGTAAATTCGTGGGATTCGTTTTGTTCATGCTGCTCGTCGGAGCGCGTCTGTTACCGTGGTTGCTGGAACGCGTCGTCGCCACAAATTCGCGGGAGCTGTTCACTCTTGCCGTTGTAGCCGCAGCGATTGGTATCGGTTTCGAAGCGGCCGAGCTATTCGGCCTCTCCTTTGCCCTTGGCGCATTTTTTGCCGGTGTTGTTGTGGGTGAGTCTGACCACAGTCATCAGGCCGCGGTAGAGTTGCAGCCTCTCCAAGATGCTTTCACAGCTCTCTTTTTTGTGGCAATGGGCATGCTTTTTGATCCTAGTATTGTCGTGCGGCAACCGCTCCATTTGCTGGCGGTGGTTGCGGTTATTGTTTTGGGCAAGTCTGCCGCGGCGTTTCTGATCGTTCGGGTGTTCCGATACCCGCTCGGAACGACTCTGATCGTCGCCGCCAGCCTGGCTCAAATCGGGGAGTTCTCCTTTATTCTCGCCGAACTCGGCATCGAACTTCGCTTACTTCCAGCCGAGGGCCAGAGCCTGATCGTCGCCGGCGCTCTGCTCTCGATCACACTGAACTCCTTTCTACT
>DASZGG010000275.1:0-9808 GCA_035939025.1 Chthoniobacterales bacterium
TGACATCCTGGAGCAAAAGGAACGTCAGCAGATCCTGGTCGACTGGAACGACACGGCTTGCGAGGTCCCAAATACCACTCTACCTGCCCTGTTCGAGGCCCAGGTCAAACGCAGCCCTGAGGCCACCGCCCTGGTCTTTGAAGAGAGCACCCTGAGTTACGCCGAGCTCAACGCCCAAGCCAACCGGCTGGCTCACTTCCTGATCGGTGAAGGGATCGGACCGGAGGACCTCGTTGCCCTTGCCCTGCCTCGTTCAATTGAGATGGTGGTGGGTCTGCTGGCCGTTCTCAAAGCCGGTGGAGCTTACCTGCCTCTGGACCCGGATTATCCTCCAGAGCGGCTGGCCTTCATGCTCAAGGATGCCCGGCCAAAGTGCGTATTGACCACAAGCCGGACTGCAGCGCTGCTACCCTCTCATTTTGCTTCCCTGCTGCTGGATCACTCAGAGGCCCAGAGCATTTTGAGCAGGTGCTCTGAGACCAATCCAACCGATGCCGAGCGTACAGAGCCGCTTAAGCTCCTTCATCCGGCTTATGTCATCTATACTTCCGGGTCTACTGGCCAGCCCAAAGCCGTGATAATGCCAGCAAGTGCATTGACCAACCTACTAAGTTGGCAAATAGCCGCAATTCCGGGCGGTCCTGGAACAAGGGTTACCCAGTTCACCTCGATCAGTTTCGATGTATCAGTCCAGGAAGTTCTTTCTACCCTAGTTGCTGGAAAGACTTTAGTCATCCCACCCGATGATATACGCTCTAGTTCTGCAAAGTTTGTCGATTGGCTTGAGCAGTGCAACTTGAACGAGCTGTTTGCGCCTAATCTCGTGATTGAAGCTCTTGCTCAAGCGGCCATCGAGCAAGAATGTAGTCTGGCAAAGCTCACCGATATTGCGCAAGCCGGAGAAGCTTTGAGCTTAAGTGCTCACGTTCAGGAGTTCTGCCGAGGTCGGACGAATAGAAAAATTCACAATCATTATGGTCCAAGCGAAACTCACGTCGTTACGACCTATACTCTTCCTCAAGATACATCCGAGTGGCCGCTCCTGGCGCCGATTGGCCGGCCGATCTGGAACACTCGTGTCTATGTACTGGATGGAAATCTAGAACCGACGCCAACTGGAATCACCGGGGAGCTCTACGTAGCTGGCGTTCAGCTCGCGCGCGGGTACTTGAAGCGACCGGCCTTGAGCGCGGAGCGTTTTGTGGCCGACCCTTTTGGAGCGCCTGGCAGCCGGATGTACCGGACCGGCGACCTGGCTCGGTGGCGCGACGAGGGAGTACTTGATTTCCTGGGCCGGGCCGACCGCCAGGTCAAGATCAGGGGCTTTCGCATCGAACCCAGCGAGATTGAAGCAGTCCTGCTCAGCCATCCGGCGGTTGCCCAGGCAACGGTGATTGCGAGAGAGGATCGTCCGGGCGACAAGCGCCTGGTCGGCTACGTTGTGTCCGCTAGTGGCCAGAGCACTGATCCTGCTAGCCTGCGCGCCCACCTTGGCCAAAGCCTGCCCGACTACATGGTGCCGGCGGCTATCGTCCTGCTTAATGCCCTGCCGCTGACCCCCAACGGCAAGCTGGATCGCAAGGCGCTGCCCGCGCCGGATCTGACAGCCTCTGCCAACGCCTGGCGCGCTCCCAGAACGCCCCAGGAAGATATCCTCTGTGCGCTCTTTGCCGAGATCCTGGGTCTTGCCAGGGTCGGTACTGACGACAACTTCTTTGAGTTGGGCGGTCACTCGCTCCTTGCTACCCGCCTCATCAGCCGCGTCCGCGCTGCGCTCGGCCTCGAGCTTCCGCTCCGCAGCCTGTTCGAAACCCCCACGGTGGCCGGCCTCGCTGAACGGCTCGACGTTGACACCAATCAAAACTCACTTGACGTCACCCTCCCGCTCAGACCTCGCGGGAACCTGCCCCCTCTCTTTTGCGTCCACCCAGCTGGAGGCCTCAGCTGGTGCTACTCCGGGCTCCTGCAACATATCAGAGCCGATTATCCGATCTACGGACTGCAAGCACGGGGCTTTAAGCAATCGGACTTACTTCCCCAGACCCTCGAGGAGATGTCCGCAGACTATCTCGATCAGATTCGCAATATCCAACCTCGCGGACCCTACCATCTGCTCGGCTGGTCCTTTGGTGGGCTGGTCGCCTTCGGTATCGCTTATCGCCTTCAAGTCCAAGGCGAGAAAATCGCTCTTCTCACGCTGCTCGACAGCTACCCATTTGACCAGTGGACCTCTCGCCGTATCCCTAACGAGCAAGAAATCATCAAGAATCATCTCGAGTATCTGGGCTATGATTCGGCAAGCCTGGGAGACGAACCGCTGCCGCTTTCTGATTTCAAAGAACTCCTCCGACGCAAAGGTGACGTTCTTTCCAACCTCGAAGACCGGCACCTGAGCGCCATGCTAGAGATCCATAAGAACAACGTTCGTCTTGCAGCCACCTTCGTCCCCGAAAGATTCGATGGTGACCTCTTGATTTTCGTTGCAACACAGGATAATAGCGAACCACCAACCGACGCGTGGCGACCTTATGTCCGCGGCCAAATCAGAGTTCACCAAGTCGCCTCCCGCCATGAGCGAATGACGGAGCCTGGTCCTCTGGCTGAGACCGGTCGGGTACTGGCAGCAGAACTTGAGAAACGGGGAAACAGCCTAAGATCAAGCCAACCAACAAATAACCGATAACTGCAGAATCCCGAGCATGACCAATCCATTTGAGGACGAAAATGGCACCTATGTGGTGCTGATTAACGACGAAGGCCAATATTCGCTCTGGCCCGACTTCATCGACGTACCAGCAGGTTGGACTACCGTCCATGAGCCTGCGAGCCGCCAGACCTGTCTTGACTATATCAACCAAAACTGGACTGACATGCGGCCCAGGAGCCTGATCACCAGCATGAATGCTTTTGCTGATTCGAAGCGTAAACCGGAAAACTAACAAAGCAATTGTGGCGAACATGATCCGTTCTTGCGAAAGAGTGGGAGCAGAGTTTCGTTGTGTACCTCGGGAAGCATTAAACCTGTTCCGGAACAGGATACTCGTCGCTAATGAGAGAGATCAAATGAGAGCCTCTCTCATTTATGCGAAACCCTCACCTTCCGGCGGTCCTCCGACGCATCGAACTGCTCCGTGATGAACGTGGCAAAGAAGGTTAGTAAAGTTAGTCTTTGACCGCTACCATATAAACTAAATCCACGTTCATGGCGATTTGTTGAAGCTGTTCAACTGCTTTTCGTTTTAGTGGAGAGCGATCCGGCAAATAAGTATTCGTTTTGTTTTGCGTTTGCGAGGTTTCAAGTTCTAGCATCCAGAAAACTGCACATTGATTCGATGCACGTCACCAACCACCGGTTGAAGGTAACAGGAGAACCATTTAACAAGTGTCGCACGTGAATCTCTTTCGTCATCAAGCGAGCGGATTGCCTTTTCGCCTTAAAGTTCGCAGACCAGCGGCACCTATTTTATTGGCGTGCCGATTATGGACTGGGGCGATTATCGCGGCCGCATTTCTGTGCGGATGCAATCGGCAACCTGTCATGCCCGCTTTTCCGCCCGTTGCGGTCACGGTCGCGAAACCGGTTGAACGAGAGGTAGTAAACTACGCGGAGTTCACCGGCAATACCGCCGCGGTCAAGAACGTCGACATTCGCGCTCGAGTCAGCGGCTATCTGGATAAGGTTGGCTTCGATGAGGGAGCGGTCGTCAAAGCCGGCGATATGCTTTTTGTGATTGATCCCCGCCCTTACCAGGCAGCTCTCGACATGGCTCAGGCGAATGTCGAGCAGTCGCAGGCGCAGCTACAGCTTGCTGAAAGCAATTTTAAACGCGCTGAAGACCTGCAAAAGAGGGGCGTGATTTCTCCTCAGGATTTCGAAACCCAATCGGCGAATAGAAACCAGGCTGCCGCGTCCCTGCTGGCGAACCAGGCGGCGCTTGAGACGGCTAAGCTTAATCTCGAATTTACCCAAGTGCGTTCACCGATCGACGGCCGAACCAGCACTTACAACTTTACGATCGGAAATCTGATTTCGGGTGGAGACACGACCAGCAGCGGCATATTAACGAACGTGGTCTCTCTGGACCCGGCGTATGTTTACTTTAATGTCGAGGAACGAGGTCTGCTCGCCTATCAAGAAATGATTCGCAGCGGGAAGGTTCTCACACAGGACGGGAAAGCTCTCGTCGAAATGCAGTTAGCTAATGAGACTAGTTACGTGCATAAGGGTTTCATCGATTTTGTGGATAACCGGGTCGACCCTTCCACCGGCACTATAAGGGTACGCGGTGCATTTCCAAACAAGGACGGCTTTCTCCGACCGGGGCTGTTCGCCCAACTTCGAATTGCTTCCAGCCCAAAATATAAAGCAGTACTGATTTCTGATCTCGCAGTCGGTTACGATCAGGGGCAACCGATTGTGTACGTCGTCGGCGCTGACGATGTTGCGACGGCTAAACCGGTAAAACTCGGCGCGCTTTCGGAAGGTCTGCGAGTAGTCGAGTCAGGCGTTGTCCCGGAGGACCGAGTTATCGTTAATGGCATCGTTCATCTGCGTCCCGGGATCAAAGTGGTTCCGCAGGAAGGCAATATGGCCGATTTCGCAGGTGTTATTCGGCGCCAGGTATCGGTCGCTCCAACCGAAAGCAAACCCAAGCCGGATAGCCAGGCTCAATCGACGCCCGAGCGAAGTCAGTGAGGTAATCCGCAAGCTGGAAAATCCGATTAGATGATGGAACGCCCAGGATGAAATTCTCGCACTTTTTTATCGAGCGGCCGATCTTCGCCTCCGTCCTCTCGATTCTGATTACGCTCGCAGGCGCAATTACTGCCTTCTTGCTGCCTATCGCGCAATTCCCGGATGTGGTGCCTCCAACCGTCATAGTCTCAGCCGTTTATCCTGGTGCGAATGCGGAGACGATTGCCGAGACCGTCGCCACGCCAATCGAAGAACAGGTGAACGGGGTCAGCGGCATGCTATACATGTCGTCTCAGTCGACCAATACCGGCTTAATGACGCTTACAATTACGTTTGCGTTTGGCACCAATCCGGACATCGACCAAGTGTTGGTTCAAAACCAGGTTGCGATTGCGATGCCAACCCTTCCTCAGGTTGTCCGCCAGATCGGCGTGACGGCGGCGAAAAATTCTCCGAACTTCCTGTTACTGGTAAACCTGATCTCTCCTAACGGGACCTATGGTTCTGATTACCTGAGTAATTACGCTGAGATCCAGGTCCAAGATCCGCTTAAACGCGTTCCGGGCGTGGGCAGTGTTTCGGTTTTTGGAGGTCGAGAGTACAGCATGCGCGTTTGGTTGGATCCGAATCGCATGACCGGCCTGAATCTAACGGTCGAAGATGTAACGCTAGCCATCCAAGGCCAGAACATCCAAGTCGCGGCCGGCACCATCGGAGCCCCGCCGGCGCCGGAGGGAACCCAGCTCCAGCTCACTGTGAATACCTTGGGGCGGCTTACCCGGCCCGAGCAGTTTGGAGATATCATTGTTAAGACCGGAAGCGACGGACAAATCGTCCGACTTCGCGACCTTGGAAGTGTCGTCTTAGGTGCAAAAGATTACTCCGTGAACGCCTATCATGATGGTCAGCCGACCGTAGCCTTGGCCGTCTCGTTGTCGCCCGGAGCCAATGCCGTCGCGACAGCGACCCGAGTACGGCAGCAAATGGAGGAACTGGGCCGCCGGTTCAACCCCGGTCTCACCTACAGGATCGACTATGACACAAGCACATTCGTAGTCCAGTCCCTCGAAGAAGTCTTTATAACGCTTGGTATTGCAATTCTGCTGGTCATTGTGGTGGTCATCATTTTCCTCCAGACCTGGCGGGCGGCCATTATTCCCTTGGTCGCGATTCCTGTCTCGCTGGTAGGCACGTTTGCGGCCCTTTACTGCCTGGGGTTTTCTCTCAACAACCTGTCTCTCTTCGGGCTCGTCCTGGCGATCGGTATCGTGGTGGATGATGCAATCGTTGTCGTCGAGAATTGTGAACGACACCTCAGAGAGGGTTTGTCTCCAAAGGATGCGGCTCGCAAAGCAATGGATGAAGTCAGCGGCCCGGTCATCGCGGTTGCGGTTGTGCTGACTGCGGTGTTCCTCCCTTCGACGTTCCTGCCGGGAATCTCTGGACAGTTCTATCGGCAATTTGCCGCAACTGTCGCGGTCTCAACCCTTATTTCCGCGTTTAATTCACTCACTCTTAGTCCCGCTCTCTGCGGGGTGCTCCTTCGCAGTGAGGTGAAAGGGAGCACCCTGGTCAACCGTGCATTCGATCATACGGTAGGATGGTTTTTCCGAGGATTTAATCGTGCATTCAACTCTGTGGCCCACGGTTATGCTAGTCTCGTCCGCCGGATTGTTCGATTCGCGGCAGTCGCTGTTTTAATTTACGTTGGACTGCTGGCCCTAACCTGGTTTGGTTTCAAGATCGTTCCCGGTGGCTTCATCCCGACCCAGGACCAGGGGTTCCTGCTAATGGCCGGTCAGCTCCCGGACGCGGCTTCGCTGGACCGGACTGAAGCTGTTCGAGTAAAAGTTACTGAGGCGCTGAGCAAGGTCCCCGGAGTCGCTCACACCATCTCGATAAGCGGATTCTCCTTTTTAACCGGCAGTGCTCAATCGAATGGGTTCACGGTATTCGTGCTCCTTAAGCCGTTTCATGACCGGACCTCCCCGAGCGAAAGCCTCGGCGGGGTTATGGGCGCAATCGCGGAACGAACAGCAGGCATCCAGGAGGCGAGCATCTCCACCTTTCCTCCGCCTGCGGTCGAGGGCATTGGTTCGGTCGGCGGATTCCAGCTCGAGGTCGAAGATCGAGGCCATCTCGGGCTCAGCGAGTTGCAAGCAGTAACAAACCAGCTGATGGGTGCCGCTTACACTCAGCCTACTTTGACACAGGTGTTCAGCGCTCTCCGTACCGAGGTGCCGCAGCTGTATGTCGATATTGACCGCACGAAAGTGCAGCGTTTGGGCATCCCGCTTACGAACGTCTTCGACGCGCTACAGACGTACCTCGGATCGAATTACGTGAACGATTTCAATTTTCTCGGACGCACCTATCAGGTAAACGTTCAGGCGGATGCCGATTATCGAGTGCAAGCCCAACAGATCGGTCGACTTTATACTCGAAATCAAAACAGCAACATGGTGCCGCTTAGCACATTTGCGAACGTAACGGGCATCACTGGGCCTGACCGTGTGACCCACTACAATCTCTTTACGGCTGCTGATTTTTTTGGCAGCACCCGCCCCGGAATCAGCTCGGGCCAAGGCATCGAGACGATGAAAGCGCTTTGCGCTCAAATCCTGCCTAGCCAGATGTCCTACGAATGGACCGGTCTCACCTATGAGGAAATTCAGGCTGGGAACACGGCTATCTTCGTATTTCCGTTGAGCGTGCTCGTGGTATTTCTCGCCCTGGCCGCTCTTTACGAGAGTTGGTCTTTGCCGCTCGCTGTCATCTTGATCGTTCCGATGTGTTTAATGGCGGCGATCACCGGCGTCTTTATTCGCGGCTCCGACAATAATATCTTTACGCAGATCGGCTTTATCGTTCTCGTCGGACTAGCTTGCAAGAATGCTATTCTGATCGTCGAGTTCGCTCGAACCGAATTGGAGTCGGGCAAAGACCGAATCGATGCCGTCGTGGAGGCTTGTCGTATCCGGCTGCGTCCAATCCTGATGACATCGTTCGCTTTCATTTTGGGCGTATTACCGCTGGTGATGGCTTCCGGCGCAGGCGCGGAGATGCGGCAAGCGCTTGGGACGGCGGTCTTCAGCGGCATGATCGGTGTCACTTTTTTTGGATTACTCCTGACACCCGTTTTTTTCGTGATCCTCAGTAGATCGCGAGCCAAGAAACTGGCAAGGATTGCGGAAACAGCTGGAACAGCAGGGAGTGGAGGCGCCCCCTGACCGATCCAGTGCGGCTTAACGCGATCAAATCGGTGCAGCTGAACATTCTTACTGGAGGAGAGGCTGATTGAGGTATTTTGCTCGAGACAAATTGGCCGGCTGGGCGAACCAAGCTTTTTTGATATCCGTTGTCTGCTTTTCGCTGGCTGGTTGTACGAAGCACGAGCAGGCGGAGTCGTTTGATGTTACCGATCGCTTGCAGGGATTGTGGGCACGTGACGCTGCACAGGTATGGGCCGTGGGCGAAGAAGGCGCCATCCTGCATTCGGCGGACGGCGGTGAGCACTGGCGGTCACAAAAGAGCGGGGCAGTAGAGCAACTGTTTTCCATCTGGGGGAGCAACTCGCAGCTGTGGGCAGTCGGGGCAACTGGTGCCATCCTGCACTCAGCGGACGGCGGTGATCGCTGGCAGCCGCAGAAGAGCGGGACGGATCACCAATTGGCTTCAGTCTACGCCATCGGTTTACAAGTCTGGGCGGTAGGTGAAAAAGGCACCATCCTTTATTCCGTTAATGGCGGCAAGGACTGGCAGTCCACAGCCAGCGGGACAAAGCGCCAGTTGTATGCGGTTTACGCCACCGGCTCGCAGGTTTGGGCCGTGGGTGACGACGGCACCATCCTCCGTTCCGCTGATGGCGGACAGAAATGGCAACCCCAAAAAAGCGATCAAGCGGTCAGCCTCCGCGCCGTCTACGGCAGCGGTTCGCAGGTTTGGGTCGTCGGCGATTCGGGCACCATCCTGCACTCGGTCGACGGCGGTGAGCACTGGCAATTACAAACGAGCGGAACAGTGCAAACATTGGCTGCTCTTTGCGGCGTTGGGACGGAGCTGTGGATAGTGGGCACAGACGGCACAATCTTGTATTCTGCTGATGGCGGCCAGACCTGGCAGCCGCAAGTGAGCGGAACAGCACATCACTTACTCGATGTCTTCAGCATCGGTTCGCAACTCTGGAGCGTGGGTTACGGTGGCGCTATCTTGCACTCCGTTGATGGTGGCCGGAACTGGCAGCGGCAAACAGCGGAGGGCCTACCTTCCGGCTAATTAAAACGATATCAGGAGTCGAACAAAGAAATTGGAAAAATTGTTCTAACTACGTAACCACATTGCGCGAATGAACAGCTCTGATTTTTATTCTTGCCGGACATTTCCAAAAACCTAATGATGAATCGTTATAGACCCTGGTAAATATCCTATGGAACCGCGACTAACTCTCACTGCATCGCCGGATCCTGCCAAAGAAACCGGGGCTGCCGACCGGAGTCGTACATGACTTTTTTTCTCTTGTACGTTGGTTTGTGTTTCTTCGTTGCGGCCATTGGGAAGACACGACCACTGCGATTCTGGGGTTATTTCTTCAGTTCGTTTCTTTTTACTCCGCTGGTTGGATTACTCCTTTTGATCGCTGCCGGCAAGAAGCGCGTTCGTTATCCTGATCGCGAGTAGGGTCGATGGTTGCTTCAATCCAGCCCTCCAGCTCAGGCGGTGCTACGGGTCCTCCCGGATCTGACCAAACTCCTCTCCGCCACCGTCGATGGAGTTGGTGGGAACGGAACGACATAAACTTTGCCATTAGCGCATTCGTCCTAGTCTTTTTGATCATCGTCTTGTGGCCGACTATTTTCGTAAATATCCAGTCTGGTCATGCGGGAGTTTATTTCAGCCTTCTCTTCGGCGGTACGGACACCAAGTCTGTGCGCGGCGAAGGATTCCAATTGAAATTCCCTTGGGACACGATCTACGACTACGACATCCGCCTGCAGCAAGTCCCGTACGAATTTTCCGTTATCAGCGGAGACGGATTGCAGCTTCAGATCAGAGTCTCCGTCCGTTGCAGGCCGCTGCGCCAGCGTCTGGCTGTCCTGCAGAAGGACATTGGGC
>DASZGG010000276.1:0-2121 GCA_035939025.1 Chthoniobacterales bacterium
TTTTGCGCTCAGCCGCCCGTCGTTCTTTCTCGAGGGTTTTGCGTCCAGTTTTCTGTCGTTCACCTTCAACGGTCCTACCGTCGGTCTCCCCTGTTTCCGCCTCAGGAAGTCGACTATTGGTCGCGAGCGCATTCCGATCCGGTTGCATTCCGCTTGCGGGAGTGGGCATCGGAGCTGGAGTAGGCGCCGGCGATGGGTCAATATTCGAGTTATCTTCTGCAATATTGCCAGGATGAGCCTGGGCCGGCGCCGCCGCCCCTAAGGTCATCGCAATGGCGCCCTCTTTTTCGGCAGGCGCAGGCGTAGTCGTTCGCCCTTCTTTCGACGGAAGCAGAGCGAAATCAACGGAATTCTTCGGTGCGAACGTCTTCGGGGTTAAGGCATTGGATGCAGTTAGCCAGATCGCAACTGCCCCAAACAGGGCAAACAACGTGCCCGGAGCCGCATTCTTTATGAAGCGTTTTGCCAAGTTCCAGGTCCCGCGTATTTCACGCGGTTGGGCCCTGACGCGTCTCATCAACAGCCTGTAACCGAAGTAGCAAAGGATAAGACCTCCGACCAAACCAAGCAGCTCGTGGATCACGAAACCTACCGCGACGACAGTTTCAGTGTCCATGCTCTCCTCTCGAGTATGGTGACTCCACACCGGGTACACCGAGTACCGGCGATAAAGTCCTGGCACTAGCTGACCGCGCCTTCTCCATGGGGATCGCCCGAAGGTACACTACCCGTTGGGGAGATCAACACTGTTTTCACACAAGATCAAGGTGTGAACGGATGAACATAGGCGAAATGTCCTAAGCGCTTTTGCCGGAACATCAAATCCCTATCCGGCGAAAGCCTGGCACAGATCTAGCTCTCGAACGGAGCAGCGGTATAGGTTTCCAAAGAAATTCTCTGGGCATTCTGGAAAACACTCCGGTTTAGGAGTGACCAAACCAGGATGCTGAGAGAAATCAACACGGAACTCCGACGACGGCGGTATCTCTGTCTGATTCTCGAAGTTAAACGATAACTTGAGCAGAAATAGACAAAATGGAAATCATTCAACACCTCTCAGACCTGGTAAACAGGAAAAGGTTCAGCTTAATATTGAATGGAATAAATGTGTGCGACCTTTCCTTTGACGAATTCGGAAAGCACACCATCGGACTCACTAATATCGACGACGTTCACAAGTTCTGTCGGGTTGCCCTCGCGGTAATTGACGACCTGCCCACAGGCGAGAGCTTAGTCGGGGGGCTGCCGGCGAGTTTGAAATAGCACTCCACACGCTCACCGAAGTCTTAACCAATTGAACGTGCAACCCGGGATGGCGTGTTCGGTCACGGTTTGCCTCCTGCGCTACGCTTCGGCCGGATGTCTTTGTAGTGCCTCGTGAGCCAGGTCGCGAGGCCATCCAAACCGGGAAAGAGCATTCGCTCATTCACATTCGCCTGATCGAGTTTGTCACGTATCTCCCATTTAAGACTCCCGGGGATGATGATTTGAAAATGTTTCACTTCGACGTCGGGTTGCTGCAGCCAACTGCTCAGAATCACATCCGGACGGGACATCATAGAGAAAAGAGCGTGCTGGTTGACAATGCGCTCATCCAAAGATCTGGGTTCGAAAAAAACCACGAAGGATTCCGTCTTCAGACTTTCCAAATCTCCGAGCGATTCTACCGCCTGGTCCAAAAGTTCAGCGGTAAAGACGTGGGCCCCTTCACTCTTGATTATCGTGGCCAGTTTCTTCGGTAAATGATTCGCGGAATTGACGTAGTCCACCGCCCAGATCATGCCGTCACGGTCATACTTGGTGAAGTCGGAGGTTGCGAAGTGCAGCGCCACGAGAGGTGAATAGGTCCAGTCGAGCAGGCGAGTTGGCAACCCGTGGTGCTGACCCAATGCGAGCCAGAACCAGAGATTACGCGGCGAGTCCGAACGCTGAGAATATTTGATAAAGTTTCGAAGCAAGTGGCGTTCGAGGTGCGACTCGCCGAGCCGGTTGAGAGTGGTGCTCAGATCGTAGGACCGATCCGCCAAGCCGCGATAGACGTAAGAAGACCGGTAACGATGCAGGTCTTCCGCCCACGAGTCATGATACAGAGCATCGTGAAGTTTGGACCAGGACTTAACG
>DASZGG010000277.1:0-6242 GCA_035939025.1 Chthoniobacterales bacterium
TCTTGTCGCTTGCCTGCGCAGAGCAGGCGCACAAGAGCAGCACAGCCAGGGGCGTGTATTTGGCCATAACTCTCATCTACGAAGTCATCTGCAAAAGTCGAGCAACGTTTCCGGAATCTTGACTTTTTGCCCCCATTATACGCGAGACGGTGAATAAGCTTGTCAGACGTCGCCTTCGCGCTGGGCACCCGCGCAATACTCGAAGCCGATTTAGAGTTGTTTTTCGCTGGCCCGTCGCTAGGGCGATTCCCGAAAAGTAATAGCGAGATCGCGGAAGCGTCGATTAACGCCCCCGACGATCTCAAGAGACTTAACGGCCTTGATCTCAAGGCTGTTAATACGGAGCCACCACAACGGTGACCGGGCCAGGGTAACCGGCCCAGTAGCCCGGATACCAGCACCCGGCATACCAATAGCCGTGATGCCAATAGCGGTGATGCCAATAGGCATAGTGGTAGCCATGATAATAATGATGATAATAGACCCAGTGCGCCTGTGCGTTCTGGCTGAGCGGTAAAAGGAATGCTGCAACTGCGATTAAGCCCAAAAGAAACTTTTTCATAACTTAGCGATCTTTATTGTGAACCGCAGACGTCTTTCAGTTCGCGGTTAATCCTTCGTTTAGCACGCGCTGTGCCACCGGCGGGAAAGAACAATCCTCGAGGGAGCGATCGCCTAATGGGAAAAGAAAGCGGCAAAACAACGTCCCTTTTCCGGGACATGCAATTCCCGCTTTCGAGCGAGCTGGTCGGTAGTGGGGGAAGCGTGTCGGCGGATCGGCGTATTGGCGTATCGGCGTCTGGGAAGTAAGACTGCTTTTCGACCCGTATGAATCCAGATATGGACGGTTCGAAACCACCCTGTACAGCAAACGTTTATTTTGGACAGCAGCAGCGTTGCAGATGTACGCTGGAAGGCGGCTTGGTCAATCGCAATATCGTGAACAACTCATTGCGACGGGCTATCTGGTGAGCCGATAATGTTGGGATTCCGACTGCTGAATTTTTGTTATGCGAATCTATTATGTCACACTCAATACTGCTGACGAGGCAAGCCAGATCAGTCGCGCCCTGCTGGAACAGCGGTTGGCGGTTTGCACCAATTGGTTTCCAATTACCTGCGCATACCGTGAAGAAGAAAAGATAGTGGAAGAGGCTGAAATGGTCCTGATCGTGAAGACCCACGCGGAATACCGTAGCGCAGTCGAGCAAGTGATCGGACAGCACATTAGCTATACGAACTTTTTCGCCGAGATCACGCCGGAATACGTCAATGATACCTGGCTCCAGTGGCTGAACAACGAAGTACCCGCCAAGTCCGGCGACGGCCTCCGGTAGGGTTTCAACCCCTGGGGACAGGCACAAGAGCCAACCTTCAGACCTGCTCGAGTGCGATGGCCAGATCTTCACGCAGATCGTCCAAATCCTCGACGCCCACTGAGAGCCGTACGAGCGTATCGTCAATACCGAGGGCTGCACGCTGCTCGGCCGGAATCGATCCATGGGTCATGAGTGCTGGGTGCTCGATGAGGCTCTCTACTCCGCCGAGGCTTTCTGCGAGTGCGAAAAGCCTGGTATGCTCAAGGAACCTCCGGGTACCCGCAAGATCCGAATCGAGGTGAATCGTTATCATGCCGCCAAATCCGTGCATCTGGCGCTTGGCGAGTTCATGTTGCGGATGAGAGGGGAGTCCGGGATAGCGGACCAGCCGAACTTTCGGATGTTGTTCTAGCCACGAGGCTAGGGAGAGTGCATTGGAAGAATGTCGCTCCATGCGGAGACCCAGAGTCTTGAGACCGCGCATGGCCAGGAAACTATCAAAGGGGCCGGCAACAGCTCCTACCGCATTTTGGAGGAAAGCCAGCCGATCGGTGATTGAGGCCAAATTGGGCCGCCGGGCTGCCACTACTACTATCCCGCCCACAATATCAGAGTGTCCATTGAGATACTTCGTCGCCGAATGCAGCACGATGTCGAATCCGACTTCTAACGGTCGCTGTATCCACGGGCTGGCGAATGTATTATCGCAAACGGACAGAAGCTGATTTTCAGCTGCGAATTGAGCAACCCCCTCCAGATCGATGAGCTTCAGCAGTGGGTTGGATGGCGTTTCTACCCAGATCATTCGCGTGTTCTGTTTGATGGCCTCTTTGAGGTGAGAGAGATCGGTCAGATCGACAAACGTGAAATCCAGATTCGCCGACCTCCTTCGCACGCGTTCGAACAGCCGAAATGTGCCGCCGTACAGATCATCGCTGGCAATCACGTGTGTGCCGGAGTCCAGCAATTCCAAGACGGTTGCCATTCCCGCGAGTCCTGAAGCGAAGGCAAACCCGCGATCGCCGCTCTCCAGGTCGGCCACGCAGCGTTCGTAGGCTAGCCGGGTAGGATTGATCGATCGGGCGTAGTCAAATCCCTTATGCACGCCGGGGCTTTGCTGGACGTAGGTCGAAGTTTGATAAATTGGAGTGGTGATTGCCCCGGTGGCCGGCTCCGGCGGTTGTCCGGAGTGGATAGCTCTGGTCGAGAATCCGTGCGCTCTCTTCTTTGACATTCGGTTAAACCTTTCGCCGTAGATAGTTCAGGAGATCGATGCGAGTAATCAGCCCGACAAACTCTGCTCCGTCCATCACAATAGTCACCTTGCCGCTATCGAGAATCTTGCGAACGGCGTCAAGCGACTCGGAGGGTTGCAATGTCTCGAGGCGATCCGTCATGGCGGCGCGTACAGGTTCGCGAAAGGAACCGCCGCCATCCTGAACTCGGACCAAAAGATCTGATTCGTCGAGGAGACCGACAAGTTCGCCGTTCTCCAACACCGGCACCTGCGAGACATCGGCGATCCGCATCCGGTTGAAGGCTGTCAGCAAAGTGTCCGAGGGCCCCACGGTGACAACGCTGCCATCCTGGTAACGACGGGAGATGAGGTCGCGCAGATCACCATATTGTTTTCGGATGATGAACCCCTGCTCGGCCATCCAGATATCATTGTACATCTTGGAGAGATACTTATTTCCGCTGTCGCACGCGAAGGTCACAACGCGTTTTGGGCTGCTTTGCTCTCGACAATAATGAAGAGCCGCAGCAAACAAAGTGCCTGAGGAAGATCCGCCGAAAATGCCTTCCTTACGAAGGAATTCTCGACCCGCTGCGAAGCTTTCCTTGTCAGGAATGGAATAGGCTTTTTTAACGCGGGATAGATCGGCAATTTCGGGGACGAAATCTTCTCCAATGCCTTCGACTAACCAGGACCCGGCGGTACCGATGTGCTTTTCCCGTATATAGCCGGTCAGCACCGATCCTGCCGGATCGGCAAGGACGATTTCGCAATCGGGCTGAACTTTGGCAAAGAAACGGCTCAGCCCCGTCAGTGTGCCACTGGATCCGACTCCAACGACTACGGCGTCGACTTCGTGGTCCATCTGCTCCCAGATTTCAGGGCCCGTGGACGTTTCATGAGCGAGAGGATTCGCCGGGTTTTTGAATTGGTTCACAAAAAATGCCCCAGGAGTTTCCGCTGCGATTTTTTCCGCCAGATCCTGGTAATACTCCGGGTGGCCTTTTGTCACATCTGAGCGCGTGATGACGGCTTTTGCCCCTAAAGCGCGGATATGCAGGATTTTCTCCTGTGACATCTTGTCAGGGATGACCAAAATCAATTGGTAGCCTTTTACCGCCGCAACGAGAGCTAATCCCAAACCGGTGTTCCCGGCCGTTGCTTCGACAATCGTTCCTCCGGGTCGCAGATGGCCATCTCGTTCGGCAGCTTCGACCATCGCCAGAGCCATCCTGTCCTTGATCGAGCCGGTAGGGTTCTGGTTTTCCAGCTTCACAAATAATCGACAAAGTCCAGTGTGGAACCGAGTAATCTCCACCAGAGGAGTGTTTCCGATCAGCCCTAGGATGGCAGGAACCCTGGGCGCGGCGGCTTGATCTTGAATCGATGCCATGAAGGAAGTCTCGATCTGGCGGATCTGGAGTCAAGGGAGTTCGCCTGGCTCGAAAGAAAGGAGAAGAAAAAATACTTGCCATCGTCTTTATACAACATTAAATACGTAGACATTAGTTTTCAGGAATGTGCAGGCCTTATAGCACCAGCGCAGGTTCATGAAATTGCTGAGATAACCATGCAAGGCAGAAGTAAGCACCGAACGCTCAAACGTTTTGGAGAGCCCGCCAAGGCTCAGTTTCATTGGCCATGTAGCCGCCGCAGACTCGCGGTCGTATGATTCTCCAGAGTCTTCTGATTCGGATCTGGACTTGACGATAGCGCAAGTTCCATCCGTGACTTTTTAGCGATCAAAGCCCGGTCCCGGGGTTGAAACCCCCTCCTGCAGCCCTTTCGGGGCAACAAAAATTTATTCTTCCTCGAACATGTCTCTTCCTGAATATATTGGTCAGCCTGCGGACGGCGAGCCCGATTATATGGCGCCGTCGATAGTTGCGAAACTCACCGATTTTCAACTCGCCTGGCTTCTGACTCAGAGCCTGGAACTGAAAACATCGAGAGCACAAATCCTGAGTGGAGTTGTCAGCGAATGGTTGAGTCAGCATCCCCATTCTCAAAGGGACCAAGTCTGGGCGGGAGATTTTATTCGTGAAGCTCTCGACAAGTTTATCGTTAGCCACGCTGCCGAGTTTATGCCGGTAGCCTTTCCGGAGTGAATCTGGAGTGGTTTTGCGGGAAGCCGTTCAGAATAAACGCTAGGAG
This sequence comes from Chthoniobacterales bacterium, assembly GCA_035939025.1. GTDB lineage: Bacteria > Verrucomicrobiota > Verrucomicrobiia > Chthoniobacterales > JAFAMB01 > JAFAMB01. Next base: position 4,711 of record DASZGG010000277.1, read on the forward strand.
CCTGGAGTAGGCCTTAAGGTAGTGAAGCCTGGGCTAGTTAGATGCTGTTGCGAAATGTCTGCAAGCGCGTCCCGTAGGGACAATACCGATCGTAGCCTGGCACGAAGTGCCTGGGAAAGCGTCCCTCGAAAGAACCGTCCCGTAGGGTACGGTATGATCGGGCGCGGCTAATCCCAGATGAATCCAAGCCGATGATCCTGCCTTTATCAATTGAACGGCCTCGCAACGGCCAATCTCGTAGGCAGGGTTACAAGGAGATGGACAGGTCTGAGACGGCGCCAATCCATTTAGGGATCATTCCATTCTGCTTAGCGATACCGCCAGTACGGCCAAGGCGTTCTCGAATATCAGGATTCCGGACCCAAACACGTTCCTTCGTGCTGAAAACGCAATGAATGTTCAGGCACGAGAAAGTGTTTGCCATGGAAAGAAATTGTAGCGTAGGCCAGAAATCATACAACACAAAGTTTTTCAGTTTTTGTATTCGAAATTTCGTCACTCCAATCATCGAATCGGTGCCCAAACCTGCGCGAATCACACCGTACCCTACGGGACGGCTCTTTTGGGGCGGCGCTGTCCCAGGCACTTCGTGCCAGGCTACGATCGCACCGTCCCTCCGGGACATTTCGCAACAGGCTTTAACTAGGAGAAGGGCACTAACGCTTTAACCCAAATTCGAATCGTCCTCGTCCTCGTCGTCGTGCTCGTCCTCGGTGCATTGGGATTCCGTTGACCGCAAAGAGACCGATGTCCTGCAACTAATTTGTCCAGTTAGTCTGATTGTTAACCATCGGGCTTCTCGAGGACGAGCACGACGACGAGGACGAGGACGATTCCAAATTTCGGAATTTAGGTTTAACGAGGATCCGATTCACTTTCGTTCTAACCGGATACGGTAGTCGTTGAACAGCGGGTTCAGCGGGTTCAGCGGGTTCAGCCGAGTGAGGGATTGCTGCGCTGACCCCGCTGAACCCGCTGAACCCGCTGAACCCACCTGCCTACTCGATGCGTTGCGCGGCGGCTTGAGCCTTCAGACAAAGTTCGGCTGCCTTAAATGCGTGAGTCTGGCTCATGGCTGTCTCCGTTCCATTAAGACAATCAAGAATTAAACGGCCAAAGAAAGGAAAGCCGACCTTTCCGCCAAGCGCGAAGTGTTGCTCACCATCTTTGTTAACTAGAAACAGGTGGTCACCACTGGCTTCGCGCGTGATGTCGATGTACTTTCGCATTTCAATATAACCCGCAGTACCAAGAATAATCGTGCGGCCATCCCCCCAAGTACGCAGTCCATCAGGCGTCAACCAATCCACCCGAAAATAGGAAGTCGCGCCGTTGTCCGCGACCAGCGAAGCGTCGCCGAAGTCCTCAAGTTCCGGATAGCCTTTGTTAGCGTAATTGGCTACTCGCGCCGAAGTGACGCTAGCGTCGGAGGCTCCCGAATAGAAAAGAAACTGTTCGATCTGATGGCTGCCGATGTCACACAATATTCCGCCGTACTTCGCCTTTTCGAAAAACCAAGCCGGCCGTTCTTT
>DASZGG010000278.1:0-6286 GCA_035939025.1 Chthoniobacterales bacterium
ACCTCCGGCGGGACGCGCGGCTCGCCTCTCCCAGTCGGAAAAATCTCATCTTTGAACATTTTCATCGGACCGGAGCTGTAGCCGCCGGCAGCTGCGCCTTTATCCAAGGCAGATTTGCGCGGCGAAACGTCGCTCTTGGACTTCGTACACCAGTCGACGATGCGCTGGATGGAGTCCTCCTGCATCGAACCGAGCGCCCAGACACAGAATTTCGCGGCTTCCTCAGGATTCTGACCTTTTGCGTTTGCCACAAAAGACCATCCGCCCAAAACGCTTTTTGGACTACCGCCGGGCGGCACAGGCAACGGAAAAACACCGTACTGAAAATCCTTGGCGTTTTCTCGCAAGGCACTCACTGCCCAGATGCCAACGTTTTGCATAGCGCAATAGCCCGAGGCCAGATTCGCAACCACATCCCATACGCCTCCGCCCAGATAGTTACGCGAAGCGACATTCTGTTTAATCGAATCTTGCCAGAATTTGAGCGCTTGCACGGTACCCGGAGAGTTGAATGCGCTCTTCTTTCCATCTTGAGTCGCGATATCTCCCCCTCCCTGCCACATGAACGGGTACCACGTGAATGTCTGGTAATAGCCGGGAGTCGTTTCGAACAAACAACCAAACCGATTCCCTTTGGTCAGTTTGTGCGCAAGCTCCATGAATTGATCCCATGTCTTTGGGAGATCCTTCTCTGAAAGGCCCGCCTCGTCGAACGCCTTGACGCTGTAGTACATCGCCATCGGTTCAACTTCCATCGGTAGCCCATAGATCTTGCCGTCAACCATCCGCGTCTCCATCACGTTCGGAAACAGATCTTTTTTCGCTTCTTCTTCCATGTACGGCGTGAGGTCGGTGAGCACGCCGCCGTTGTAGTACCGAAGGAAATCGCCGGGACTGATGATGAAGATGTCTGGGCCGTGTCCGGAGGCGAAGGCCGTCTGCAGCTTGGTACCGTTCATGTAGTCGTTGTTCGGGACATATTGCAGCTCCACCTTCACGTCATGGGTTGCGTTCCAGGCGGCCACGCAGTCCACAAACCATTTGCTCTGGAGGTTGGAAATGCCGTTCGGGGCATAGAACTGCCAGAATGAAAGCGTCTTCGTCGCCGCTCGTGCGGATTGAATGAAAAATGGGGAAAATACCGACGACACCGCCGCGGCCGCGGCGACTTTACCCCCCGTTTTCAGGAGTTCCCTGCGGGTAATTCCTTCTGCCGCATCAGAATGATCTGAACTACTCTTAGCCAACTTAATCTCTGCCATAGTGGGTCTTTGTTTTAAAAAGTTACCCCAACGAATCTTCCCAATCGCTCGTTCAACTGGTAGTAAGCGCCTCTAAACGGCACGCAGCCAATCGCCGGTAAATGGGTGTCCATAGACTTTGCAGCTGATTTGCTGAGATCCTGGGGGCAGCAATCCAATTCTGGTTTGCAATCGATTGCAGCCTAAGATATCACCGTCTCAGGGTCAAGCTTTAGAACCCCTTTTACGCAAACTATGAATTTCAGTGATCTGGCCCGGCAGTTGAATGTTAGTACTGCCACGGTTTCTCGGGCATTGAGTCGCCCCGAGATCGTCGCACCCGCAACCAGAAAACGCGTTCTCGAGGCCGTCCAACGTTCTGGATATCAAATGAACGGGATCGCACGGTCGCTTCGGACGCAGTCGACGCGGACGATTGGTATCATCGTATCAGATATTCGAAATCCTTTTTTTTCTGCCATCGTTAAAGCAGTCGAGGATGTCGCCAGGACCAATGGTTACTCAGTCCTTATCTGTAATGCCGACGAAGATGGACGAAACGAGGAAGTGGCTCTCCACCTTTTGATCGAACGCCAGGTTTCCGGCGTCATCCACTGTTCTGCCGGGGCTAATCTCGATCTGCTGCGAGTCCTCCAGAAAAAATCCATTCCGCTGGTGGATCTTGACCGCCAGTCGGGACTCGAAGATGTCGATACAGTCATACTGGATAACCAACTGGGTGCGGCTCTGGCAACCCGGCATTTGCTGGAGCTCGGTCACAAACGAGTTGCCATGATTTCAGGCCCAAAGCACTTGTCCAATGCGCGCAAACGACTCGTTGGTTTCCGCAAAACGCTTCGGTCGGCACAGATTGATATTCCGAAGCAGTACATCGAGTTCGGCGATTTCCGCGAACGGTCGGGACAAATCGCTGCCGAACGGCTTTTATCCCTCCCTGCTCCCCCGAGTGCCGTCTTCGTCGCCAATAACGAAATGATGGCCGGTGCGCTCTTCGCGATTCGGGAGCAGGGGATAAAAGTTCCGCATGAACTTTCGCTGATTGGTTTCGATGACGCTCGGTGGGCCCAATATTCCGATCCTCCGTTGACTGTGGTGTCACAACCGACCGAGGCAATGGGACAAAAGGCCGCCGAGTTGCTTTTGGGTCGCTTACGCGGTGAAAGGCTTGCCAATACCGTGGTGTTCGAACCGCAGTTGGTAGTCCGGCGCTCGACCGCAGCGCCGAGTGAAGAAGTCAAGAATTCAAGAAGGCGAGGATGCAAGAAGGCAAGCATGGGGTGATGAGAAATTCGGCGCGAGGCTATTTGTTCTTCTTGAATTCTTGAATTCTTGAATTCTTGACTCCCTAACTAGCTTAGCTAGCTAGCTAGGCTTTCTCGGAGCGTCGCCAAACCTTTTAGCAATCCTTCTTTCCTCAGTTCTACTGGGCCATTCGGCCAACCGAACCCCGTATCCTCGTGTTCGATACTGATGTACCCCGTATAACGCAGATCCCCGGCCAGGTCGCCCAGGAATTGGCGCCAGTCCAGGTCACCACGCCCAGGCAATCGGTATTCCCACCAATTCCCGCAATATCCGACCTCTTGAATCCGCTCACTGAACAACTTCGTGTCCTTTGCGTGCAAAAGAAAGATCCGCTTTCCGAACTCGCGTGCGGCACGGCTTGGATCGATCCCCTGCCAAAGCAGGTGCGATGGGTCGAACTCAAGGCCGACATCCGTGGCTTTTATCATTGAAAACAACCTGCGCCACCCATACGGCGTCGTGCCAACGAAGTTTTTGTATCGACCAGGCCAATTCTCAATCAGGATCTTCGTACCAATTGAGCTGCGCGCAGCCATCTCCAGGAACCCGGCAATATCATGGTAGTTTTCGTCTTCAGAAATTGCTTCATTGCGACCTGGGAACACCACCAGTGCCGGCACACCTGCTTTTGCGGCTTCGCCCAAAACACTCGTCACCAGGTCGCGAACCCGTTTTCGTTCTTCATCGTTCTGATCGAGCAGGTTACCGAAAACCGTTAGAGCGCACACTTCCAATCCGGCGCCTCGCGCAATCTCAACGGCTTTCGCTGTTTTTGTCGGATCCTGTACGTGTCTAGCGATATCGATCTCCAGGCCATCAAAGCCGGCCTTCCTCCCCCATTCGGCCACCTCTGCGAGGGGCAGATCGCCGAGTGCTGCTGAGTAAAATGCAAATTTCATCGAGCTGAATTCAAAATGATGCCTGCTTTTCTTAACACCGAATCGAGCGAACTCTTCGCTTCACGAACCACCTGTTCCACCGGCTGATGCCAGTATTCTTCTCGAAAAATCTCGATAGAAAGAAAACCGTGATAACCGATGGCATTTAGCGTCTCCAAAGTTACGAGAAGCGGCAGCACGCCTTGCCCAACGTGCACGCGATGAGCATCGCGCAACTGTTCGACCGGCAGATCTTCCGCATCGTTGATGTGAACGAGCAGCAATTTTTCCCGCGGAATGGCCCGCACCTCCTCATCCGGTACCTGGGATCGGTAAAAATGGAATGTATCCATGACGATGCCCACGTTCGGTTTGCGTGACCTGGCCGCGATGTTCAGGGCGGCTGCAGGGCCGCCCATCAGCGTCGTTCGACCGATCGGTTCGAGACCGATCTCCAAGGGATTTGCGATCTCGGCATAGGCGGCGGCGCGCTCAGCGGCTCGTTCAAATGCCTCACCCGAAGACATCCCTTTTGGAATATCTGCCGCGCAGAAAACTAATAGCAGCGGCGCGCCGAGGTGATGCGCGTACTCAACCCCCTCCTTAATCTTGGCTATTCCCGGCGCGGGATCGTCGAACGGCGCGAGATTGAATGCCATAATTGAAACAGCCTGGAGACCGGCTTCCTCAAGACGGCTCCTTAGTTCGCTGGTCGGCATGCGCTTGAGGCAATCTGCGATATGATTCTGATCAATCTCTAGACCGTCAAATCCTACTTGAGCACACTGCCTGATGATTTCCTCAAGAGGTTTGTTACGGCCGGCGGTAATAGTATTAAAGCATGTTTTCATATTGTTATAGACATCGCCGGGTTCAGGAGGCCGCTTCGGGCTGCCCTCCCGCGCGACCGGCGTCCTTCCACCTGGGAGCCCGAATCGACTCATGCGGCATTAAGGTGTCTCCGGTAGATTTCCTCAAAGATCGAGACGTCGAGAAGTGCGTCTTCGCCACTTGAATCGAAAGGAGACCCATTTTTCAAACACCACAAAAAGTGGGCGGCTTCCTCTCGATAATGCCAGGCCGATGCCGGCTGTGGCACCGGGTATTGATAACCTGCCGATTCACCCCCTTCGTAAATTTCGACCTGACAATTAGAGGGCTGAGCGAAGAGGGGGTTCGGCCAGGCGCGAACCCAGCCGCCTTCAAAATAAATCTGGGTATGTTCCTCCCAACTGTGAAACTGCGTTTTGCCACTCTCAATGACGCAACGGGTACCGCCCAACTGCAGCGTAACAATCCCAGTGAAACCATCGTCGTCCAGGTCGACGTTCCGCACTTCCACCTGCTCCAGACGACTTATATCGAGAATGAACCGCAATAGGTTAACGTTGTGGGTGTACTGCTGGAGATACGCCACGTAGTTCTCCCGATGATTTGCCGGAAGCCACTTCGGCAATAAACTCTCAGAGGAGACCGGTTTCAGGGCCTCCTTGCTCTGGATCATTCGGGAGGTATCCAATCCGACGAGCCAATTCCCGCAGAATCCATGATTTCTCGCAAGCAACAGCTTCCCCTTCGACCGGTTTTGGTTCCATTCTCTGACCGTTTGCCGTACCAGTCGGTTACCCGGATCGTATCGCTTCATATAGCCCACCATGAGCCGCGCTCCTCCTGCGCGTTCCGCCTCTAATATTTTAGTGGCCTGCTCGACCGATACCGCCATCGGCTTTTCCATGAAAACATGTTTGCCGGCGCGCAGGAGGTCGGCGGCAATTTCCCCCTGCTGCGCGTAATCTGCGGAGACGGCCACGGCATCGATGTCGCTCGCATCCAGAAGATCTCGATGCTCGTGGTAAACATTCGGAATCCCAAATCGCCTCGCCACTTGCGGACCTAGATCGGCTCGGTTCTCGGCCAATGCGACTAACCGGCAATCGCTTAACGATGAAAAGTTAGGGAGATGAACATGCTGCGCCATAAAGCCACCGCCAACATAGCCGAGGCGAATCACCTTCCGCTCGGGATTGGGTACCGTGCCCGATTTATCGTCTTCACTCATAAATTCACCCCCGCACCGCACCAGCTGTTAGACCGGCAATGAACTGCCGCTGCAAAAGAAGATAGACGACCACGATAGGCCCTATCGAGACAAGCAAAGTGGCGAACAACTGCGGGAATTGTGTCTGATACTGGTTAACAAAGAAGGCTTGCAATCCAAGTGGCAGGGTAGCCATGTTCGGATCGTGAATGAAGATCAGAGCAAGAAAAAACTCGTTCCATGCTCCGACAAAAGTGAAGATAGAGACCGTAGCTATGATTGGCCTGGCCAGCGGTAACATAACATGCGTAAATGCGCGTAGGTGGTTGCATCCATCGATTCTGGCCGCGTCAACCAGTTCCGCCGGCAGGGCATCAAAATAAGTCCGAAACAGGAATACCGCCAGCGGCAAACTGCCGGCCGTATAAGGAAGGATCAGCCCAAGGTAGTTATCAGCCAGCCTCAACTTAACAACGATTATATAAAGAGGAATGATATAAATCTGCACGGGAATAGTGAGCAGAAGAATGAAACTCAAGTAAATCAACCTGCCTCCTCGGAATCGAAACTGACTCAGACCGTACGAAGCCGTCGCGCCGAGAGCTAGGGTTAGAAGAACCGTAGCGGAAGCAACAATGGCACTATTGACCGTGTATTTCGGTATCTGAGCTGCGTTCCATGCGTAGACGTAATTTTCAAAATGTGGCACCGTCGGAACACTCAATGGATTTGTCAAAAAGTCTCCCTCACTCTTCAGTGACCCGTATAACAAAATTATAAAAGGGTAAGCTACCCAGAATAAA
>DASZGG010000279.1:0-2842 GCA_035939025.1 Chthoniobacterales bacterium
GTCGGGCGGGTCGTACCGGACGACGCCATCATCAGCGCCATTAGCGAAGGCGTACGTGGATATGCGCTCGATCCCACCAACGCCGCCGCGCTTTGGAAGAAAAGTGAGGAGATGGTGGGAGAGTCCTTCTAAGGAGACACACGTTGCGAGGGCAGATTCGGAGATCCCGAATTGCTGCGATTGTTCGTTGTGGTCGTGCTCACTGTCCGGTTTCGGCGGGCGAAACCGCGCTCGGGTCTTTGTGCTCGCCTTCGCGCCGGGTGAACGACACTGAATAAGCCTCCGATCGCGTGCTCAATAGAGGATCGTCCGACGCGGCAATTCCGTTCGGCAGCACCAGCGGATCGAAATTGATGTCGCGCGCGGGACTGGTGTCCTCGCTTTCGACATGGTCGATCGTCAAGGTTCCCACGTCGATCTGCTGCCGGTCTGGCGGCCAGGGAACTGTCGCGTCGTTGGTCAGATCTCCCGGTTGACCTAAAGTGATGACCAGATGCCACTGTAGAGGTTTGTTATGAATGCTCGCAATCAGCGCGTCGAATAAGTAATTCTTGTCAGCCTGCCCGGGGTCTGCAGCGCTGATCGGCTCGAACGGTTGGGCTGGCACCATCGACCAACGAACCGGTACAACCTCGCCCTTGGCATTGTTAAAAAGGAAGGCGTTCAGGCTGTTGTAGGTGCTGTTCTCGAACCCGGACGAGACAGGACGATTGAGGATCAACTGCCTTGCCTTAGCGGATTCAGGGTGCTTGGCGAGAAAAGCCTGCATCCTGGCCGCATCGGGCTCGCCTATCGCCGGATAGGACGCTGACGCCAACAATTGATCATAAAATCCTTGGGGTGTATTGACGATGAAAACGGGAATGTTGAGCATGGCGGTGCGCCATTCTTCGCCGTTTGGCAGTTTGAACAGAAGCGCCATGCCGCGCGGCATGTGCGGCGCATCGGTAAGGTATGGCTGGCCTGGCGCCAGTGAAAACCGTCCAATTATTGGTACACGACCAGGAAGGAAAACAGATGCCTTGGACAACCCAACGCCGCGACCATTGCTCTCGAAGTAACCAGCAACGCCTACACCCTTGGCATGAACGCGTCGAAAACCGGGATGCGGTCCGTTGTTTTGTTCCAGCGTATTGATCATCAGCGCCGGAGAGAGTGCGGGCGGCGCCAACAAGTTCTCAGCCTCGACACGCAACTCGATCTGTACGTCGTCTGCAACGACCCGCGTGCCCTCAATCGTTTGGTTCCAGGTTATGCCAAAATCGCTGCGCCGCACCGTCGCCGTAGCCTCCCATCCGGAGACCATCGTCGTAGCATCCCGTCCGGGCACGATCGTCCCCTGCGGACCGGCCCCCTTGCCCTTACCAGTAAATTCCACCTTCAGCACCACTTCCTTGGTGACACCATGCATCGTCAAATCGCCTGTCACGTCCGCGGTGTTTTGGCCGGTCCCTTTGACGGATTTACTCTTGAACGTCATCTCCGGGAACTTTTCAACATCAAAGAAATTTGGTGATCTCAGATCCTTATCCCGCGTGTCGTTATCCGTGTTCACACTGGCGGTCTTGATCGTAACTTCCACCGTCGATTGTTCAGGATTGCTCTCGTCGAAATTAATTTGACCAGAGAAATCGGTAAATCTCCCTGGAACCTTGGTAAAAAGGTGGCGAATCAGGAAACCCACGTTCGAATGATTTTTGTCGATGAAGTAAACATCACTCGCGAACGCGGCGTGAGCTGTCAAAAGAGCCGAAAAAGCGATTAGAAAGGTTGCTTTTTTCATGCAGATGGTCGGAGCTTAGAGATGAAAGGTGGAAATGATCAAGAAGAAGGAAGGCGGTGACCAAGCCATAGACGGTAAACAGGGCCGAGGCTACCGGCAGCCGTGTACCCGCGGCATTTCCAGTTTGACGCCACCGATTTTTGGGAACTTTATCACAGCGCGGAGATGAGTGGGATTCGCTTCTTCCTCGAAGGCGCAAAGCTAGCGTGGTCCAAGCGTTGGCTGAACAGAATCGCTGAGTGGATGGTCGATCTAGTCATTGTTTTTGTCGGGGTTTATTCAGCTTTCCTCCTCAATGCATACGAAAGCCGTCGGGAGCAGAGCGACCGTCGAGCACAATTGTTAACGTGGCTCGACGATTATTGCGGCGAGTCAGCGACAAATCTGGAAAATGAGCAAACACTCATTGAGGAGGCGCTCACAGATTTCAACCGCAGACTATATAAAGGCGAAATGCCGGAACTAGCGTATATCAATATCAACAGTTCGTATGATTCAACTTTTTCCCTGAGCTTCTTTCAAGCAGGTGCCGGAGAGCTACTGGACGTAGACACGCTTCGCCAACTCCGGGCGGTAGATAAGGATAGTAAATTAGCAGCCGAGGATATAAAGCACTTTCAAGAGCTAACCACGTCCGTGCTCGTGCCTCAATTGAATCACGAACGGACGTTCTTCTATGACCCCTCATCTAGAGAATTACTTCCTCAGTATGCTTGGTACCCGACGGCGTTTCAGGACATGGTCGATTACTGCAACAAGATCCGGCCCGAAATTGATGAACTGAGAAAGCGGATCAATGAGGAGCGAAAGCGCAATCGTTGAGCTTTCCGTTCGATGGGCGCGCGGTTGCTAGATGATGCGCTCCACGCTGTCCCCGGGTTCCACGATCAAGAAGGGCGGTGGTCTCGGGACACCAGACTTCACCGAATAGATCCAACCTTCCGATCCATCCGTATCTCGAAACACTGACGTTTCGGGAAGATCGGAAGGCATTGTTGATTCCACGACGGAAACTCCTTCGATCGCCCACGGCGCTTGAGGCATTCCTACGGTCTGACG
>DASZGG010000280.1:0-4450 GCA_035939025.1 Chthoniobacterales bacterium
GCGTCCGTTTCCAGCCCGTTACGACATCAAAACCCTCCCGCATTTTCTCCAGGAACCGTGGAATTTCTTCCGGGTCATCCTGCAGGTCGGCATCCATCGTAAAGACAAAGTCACCCTTGCATTCCTTCCACCCGGCGGCCAAGGCCTCCGCCTTGCCAACGTTTATCCGGAACCGGATCGCCTTGACGTGTTCTTCGTCCTGAGCGGCGAGTTGCCGGATGACTCTCCAGCTGCCGTCCGAACTTCCATCATCTACAAAGATAACCTCCCAATGGGAGGCCAGATTTGTCGCTTGCGCAGCGATTCCGCGAAAAAGAATTTCTAACGTCGCCTCTTCATCTTTAACCGGTACAACAAACGAAAGCGACGGCCGCAATTGGGTATCCACGGTGCCAACGATGTTTGTCATGTTGCCCAACTCCCTTTGTGAAAGTACCAGCCTGCATTGTCAAGACTAAGCGCACCCGCCAGCTGCCTTGGAAACGCGAGTCGCCCTCTGTCAGACGAGCTCGTACACCGGTTCATTCAGATCCGTGAAGACAAAATGAAGAAAAGTGTAAGGACGACTGTTATCGCATCCGCTCTGCTTTCGTCACGGTGCCTCCACGCTTACCCCTTTGGCGCGCGACCTCTTGACCGGCCGCATCGGCCGTGGGAAGAAGATCGAGACACATGACTCAATAGCTTTCGATATCTTTCCTAGCGCACTGCTCTGGGCATTCGGAGCGAGTTCGCTCTCAGATGTCGATTGGAGAGCATCCCTTAGCACGAGTCTGGAGTTATCGAGAATGATATTACCCGACCATAAAACTAAAATCGTTGCGACCATCGGTCCGGCCTCGAAATCACCGGAAATGCTGGAGCGTCTCATCCGCGCCGGCATGAATATTGCCCGGCTCAACTTTTCGCATGGTAATTTCGACCAACACGCGGAGGTCATCGGTCGAATCCGTCATGCTTGCAAGGCCACGGGTCGTCGCGTTGCTATCATGGGAGACCTTCCAGGCCCAAAAATGAGGCTGGGAACCATCGATCCCGATCCGATCCACCTCGTGTCCGGTAGTACCTTTACTCTGACAAGCGAGGACGTCATCGGCAGCATCCGGCGAGCCTCTATGAGCTTTGAACCGCTTCCTGATGTGGTCAAGCCCGGCGATCGTCTCTTTTTGAACGACGGACTGGTACAACTTTTGGTCGATCGGGTCGAGGGCACGGAGGTGCATTGCACGGTTGCTGTCGGTGGCGAACTTCGGTCGCGCAAGGGTCTAAATCTTCCCCGGATAGATCTTGGCATCTCTGCGTTTACGGATCACGACCGCAAATGTCTCGAGTTTGCTCTGGGGTGCGATGTCGACGCGATCAGCCAGTCGTTCGTGGAAAGCGGTGCCGACATTGAGAAAGTGCGGGCTGCGGCTGCCGCTCTAGGCAAAAAACCTTTCCTAATTGCCAAGGTTGAGCGTCACGAATCGGTCAAGCATTTTGACGAGATTTTGGCAGCCGCGGATGGCATCATGATCGCGCGAGGAGATCTGGGCGTGGAGGTTCCGATCGAGGAGATAGCAATTCTCCAAAAGCAACTCATCGCGAAGGCGAATCTTGCGGGCAAACCAGTCATTACCGCAACACAGATGCTGGAATCGATGACTTCGACTCGCCTGCCGACTCGGGCCGAAGCGACTGACGTGGCGAATGCCATTCTGGATGGAACCGATTGCGTCATGCTTTCGGGTGAATCGGCGATGGGCAACTTTCCGGAGGAATCCGTGACGATGCTGGCGAAGATTTCCGCTTTCACTGAGATCCACCGTCCCCGGCTATCCCTGGCTTTGCATCGGGAAATGGGTGATATCCTGGTTAACCCGAAGGCGATGTTGGTCGATCGCGCTCTGGAAATCGCGCCTTGCGATGCGGTTCTGGTACCTACCCGGGACGGAAGTACGGCTCGGGCCGTGGCGCGTTGGAGACCGCCAGTCTGGCTAGTGGCGGCGGGGCCCGAGCCTGGAGCTATGCAGGGGTTGGCGTTTTCCTACGGCGTGCACCCGGTTGATCTGGCCGAGGATCCTCGTGACTGGCGCGGCTACGCTTGGCGTCTGCTGTCAGAACTGGGCCTTCCCTGCAGGCAGGTGTTACTGGTCGCTGGACCGTCACCTCAGAGCCCGGAGGCTAATCAACGCTTGGAACTCATGGTCTTTGACGAGACGGCGCCTCTTAAAGGCTGATCTCGCTGCGTTTCATCCATGGATCTTGTTTTTGCCGCGCTTCCAATCGGGCTCCTGATCTTCGTAATGACAAAGAAGAGAGGGATGCCCTCAACGGTCGCTTTTGCTCTGGCGGCGCTGGTAACCTACATCATCCGAATCGCATACTTCAAGACCAATGCAAACCTGGCTCACGCCGCGATTTTGAGCGGCCTGCTGCAGGCGCTAACGCCGATTTCGATTGTGTTTGGCGCCATCTTTTTCTTTGTTGCGCTGGAACGCTCTGGTGCCATGCAGACCCTCACGCTGTGGCTCGACGGTGTTTCGCGTAATCCGGTGGCACAGTTAATGATTGTTGGCTGGTCATTCTTATTTCTCATCGAGGGCGCCAGCGGGTTCGGCACTCCTGCTGCGTTGGCGGCTCCAATACTTGTGGGGCTCGGATTTCCACCGTTGCGCGTTGCTGTTTTGTGTATCGTCATGAATACGGTTCCGACTTCGTTCGGAGCCGTTGGCACTCCGAACTGGTTCGGCTTTGGTTCGCTTGGATTAGCGGAATCGCAATTACTCGAAATCGGTCTGAAAGCCGCGCTGATGCATGTTGTTGCTGCACTGGTTATCCCAGTGATCGCTCTGCGCTTGGTCGTCGATTGGAAAGAGATCCGCCGGAACCTGCTTTTCATTGAGCTTGCGGTCTTTTCCAGTGTTCTGCCGATGGCCGCCGTGGCAACATTCAACTATGAATTTCCATCCGTTGTAGGTGGGGCGATCGGCTTGCTCCTGACAATTTTCCTCGCAAGAAACGGCGTCGGTCTAGCGGAAGAGAAAGCGAATACCGTAGACTTGGTAACGCCGAGATCCCAATCGGCTAGTGATCTGCAACATCCGGAAGCGAGTAGCTTGCATCGCGCTGATGTCCTTCGTGCATTGACTCCCTTGATTGCGACCGTCGGAATTTTGCTCGTTACACGAATCCCATTTCTCGGATTACGGGAGCTTCTGACCTCTGGGACGGGCTCGATATCGATTCCACTTGGAAAGCTCGGGTTATTTTCTCTCAGTCCGTCTCTTGTTTTCCAGTTGCGGGGAATTCTTGGCGAAGACCTTCACTGGTCGCACGCCCTTCTATTTGTTCCGTCCATCCTTCCATTTTTTGTCGCTGCCGTGCTGGCCCTTGTGCTTTATCGCTGCCCGTGGAGCGTTTTTCGGGACGTCGCAGGAGAAACCTTCACGCGTCTTCGGAATCCAGTTATCGCTCTATTTGGGGCCTTGATTTTTGTTCAGCTGCTTAAGATTGACGGAGAGCGGGCGTCTACCAAGATTCTCGGTGACGCACTAGCAACGGGGACTGGCGGGTTATGGATCTACGTTGCCGGATTTCTCGGTGCTCTCGGCAGTTTCTTCTCCGGTTCAGCCACCATCTCGAACCTGACCTTCGGACCGATTCAGCTAAGGATCGCCCAAGACCTTGGGGTATCACCAACGACAATGCTTGCCGTGCAATCAGTCGGAGCAGCGCTGGGTAACATGGTTGCCATACACAATATCGTTGCGGTATGCGCGGTCTTAGGTTTGAAAGACCAAGAGGGTGCGATTCTTAAAAAGACATTCATACCGACTCTGGCCTACGGAATCATCCTGGCGGCCGTGGCTGGGATTTGGTTCGCTGTGTCTTGATCTGAATATTTGAGGAGAATGGGCGCATAACTCCATTTGGCGAGGCGACGGCGCTGGATTCCGGCCATCTTCACCTCAACCTATCGCTCACCTTCGTTTTGTCTTTCGACTTCCACTAATCCCAAACTCCGAAGTTTGGATCCTCGTCCTCGTGCTCGTCGTCGTCCTCGTCCTCGATCAGTCCGGGGCGTTTTCTCCGGCGAAGAGAGCCCGATTGTCCCGCAACTATTTTGTCCACTTAGTCTGATTGTCAAACATCGGAATTCTCGAGGACGAAGGACGAGGACGAGGACGAATCCTCAATGTCGTATTTGGGCTAATACGTAAGACCTTGACGGCCGGTCTTCCCATGATTTTAGTTTTCACGGTGATCCCTGCCTTTTCAGCCGATACCAGCCACGTTGCGCCCTAGTTACCTTTCACGAGGGTCAGCAATGGCTCGTTCAGGTCACAGGCGGTCGAACCACCGTGAGATTGAGAGATTAATAAGAGGACAGATCAATGAGCACTTTGATTGTACTTGATTTTGACGGCATTCACACCGCTGATGAGGTATTGAATAAGGTGCGCTCGCT
>DASZGG010000281.1:0-8505 GCA_035939025.1 Chthoniobacterales bacterium
AAGAGACGCATAGCCTCATTCGGTTTCAGGCGATCTGATTTGATAGCCGCATCGACCTGCGCTTTCACCAGGCGAATCAGCTCCGGCTGATCCCACTGGGTCATCGACAAAACGCTTCCGACAGTACTGCCCTCAATCACTTCCTCGATGTACCATCCCGAATCTTCGTCTTCATCGAGGAAAACGTGCACTTCGTTTACCCGGCCAAAGAGGTTATGAAGGTCGCCCATGATGTCCTGGTAAGCGCCCATTAGAAAAAATCCAAGGTAGTAGGGCTCCCCGGATCGAATTCGGTGCAGCGGTAAAGTCTCCTTAACATCCTGCAAATCGATGAAACTGCTCACTTTCCCGTCCGAATCGCAGGTGATATCCACCAGCGTCCCATTCCGATCGGGTGGTTGATCCAGATGATGGATCGGCATAATCGGAAAGAGTTGTCCAAGCGCCCAGTGGTCGAGCAAGGACTGGAACACCGAAAAATTGCAGAGATACTGATCCCCCAGCGCAGTCTCAAGCTCCTTGACTTCGTCCGGCACATACCGCATCCCGCGACAAAGCTCAACCACCGACTGAGCGATCTGCCAATAAATGGTTTCGATCTTAGCCTTGCTTTCCAGATCCAACAAACCGAGCTCGAACATCGACTGGCATTGCTCCTTGATCTGCTGCGAATCGTGCAATACCTCCATCCGATTCTGCTTTGTCAACCCTTTCTGGGTTTCAACCATTTCATCAAACAGTTTCGGATCTGTGTCCCTTCTCTCCAGAGACAGGTCGGCACCCACCTTCTCGATCGAGCCGAAAGCCTCGACGACGAGCACGGAATGATGAGCGACGATTGCGCGTCCCCCTTCGCTGACAATGGTCGGATGCGGCACTTTTTCCGAATCGCAGACGTCGATGATGTTATAAACGACGTCTCTGGCGTACTCGTGCAGCGTGTAATTCATGGAACTGTCGGACGCGGTCCTTGAACCGTCATAGTCGACTCCCAATCCACCCCCCACATCGATGAATTGCATTGGATGACCCATCTTTAACAGTTTCGCATAAAAGCGGGCCGCCTCTCGCACGGCACGCTTGATCACACCGATGTCCGTCACTTGAGAACCAACGTGGAAATGCACTAGCACAAGAGCCTCGGCCATCTCCTCACTCTTCAAGTAATTGCTGGCTGCAATCAGATCGGCCGTCGAGAGACCGAACTTCGCATTTTCTCCTCCGCTCGTTGCCCACTTTCCCGATCCTTTCGATTGGAGACGAACGCGCAGACCGATCAGTGGCATCACGCTCATCTCTCTGGAGACCTGCAGGATCTGACGGACCTCTTCGAGCTTCTCCACCACCATGATCACTTGTTTGCCGAGCTTGCGGCCTAGCAAAGCGTTCTTAATGAACGTCGGATCCTTGTACCCGTTGCAGATGATCAGGCCTTCGGGATCACGGTGAACGGCGAGCGCAGCAATCAGCTCCGGTTTGCTGCCGGCTTCCAGGCCGAAATTGAATGGCCGACCAGCATCCATAATTTCTTCGACGACCTCTCGCAGCTGGTTAACCTTGATCGGGAAAACCCCTTTGTAAACGTTTTGAAAGTTCGCTTCGGCAATCGCCGATTGGAAGGCGCGGTTGATCGTTTCGACCCTATGCCTTAGGAGATCTTGGAACCGAATCAGGAGAGGGAAAGCCATCCCGCGGTCACGGGCTTCACTAATGACATCCATCAGGTCGATCGCCTGGCCGTAGGCTTGCGTCGGCATCACCTGAACATTCCCGGAACCGTTGATAGTGAAGTAGCCAGTACCCCAGCGATCGATATTGTAGAGGGCTATGGCGGAAGGAATATCCCAGGTTTCAGTCATCTCGACGCCACACTAAGTGACAAGGTCCCAAATTCAATCAAGAGCTGCGAAAATCGGACCGGAAAAGCACGTTTTTTTGCCCTGCAGAACCTCTCCTTATTCTTCCTCGTCCGTTTCCTCAGATTGAGAGCTCTCTTCTTCCATTTTCCGAAGTACGTCGCTCATGTCCTCGACTTCCTCCCAGACCTCGCGACTTACATAAATCGGAGCCGTTTGCTGCGTTGCCATCGCGATACAGTCACTAGGTCGCGCATCGATCTCGACAATTTTCTTTTGTTGTAATTCGTTTTCCGCATTGAGGATAAGTCTCGCAAAATAAGTGCCCCGCTTAAGATCGTTGATGATCACTCGTTCGACCCTCGCTCCGAGCGCCCGCAAAATGTGAGCTAGCAGATCGTGGGTCAGCGGCCGCTCCTTTTGCGTCCCTCGCATGAACATCGTAATCGCAGCGCCCACGCTCTGATCAACGTAGATCACGAAAACCTTTTCCTCGTTGCCAAGAAATACCGCACAGCCACCGCTCGTGGGAATCACAGCGCGGACCTGCACTTCGACAACAGGCTTACTCATACCGCAAGCCTAGCCACTCGCCTATACGCTTCAAGATCCGAATTGTGGTAAGCGAAAGCTGGAGCTTCGAAACGGGAGGCAAAAGCTGGAGCTTTCGAAATGGGGGGCAAAAGCTGGAGCTTTCGCTTACTACTCCATCGCGTCAATAATCCGCTCTTGAATCGCAGCATAAAAATTAATCTGCAGCAGAACAAGGTCGCGACGTGAAAACGACTTAGGCACCTCATGCATCGACAGTTCTTCGTCGGAGAAGTCGAACTTGCTGGCAAGGATCAATCGGGCCTGGTTCAGAGTGTTTAGCCAGGCGTCGCCATGCGCACGCGGAACAATGAGACGACCGAGGCGGCCAGGACGATCCAACAGGTTTTCCAGATCTGCCTCGACCGTTTTTCTGGCCGAAAGAAATAGGTGGCGAAGCCCTGGCCGCACATACTCGTCCCAATCGTTTAGAAACTGGCGCTCACTGGTGTCGGCGGGACTGCTGAACAGACGCGTCTCCGCCCGACTATCTCCGCCAGTGTCACAGACGCTCGGGACCTTCCGGAGCAATTCGGCTTCAATTGGTTCGATTTCCGTGAGCTCGATCGAGTTCTCTTTCAATCGGCGAATCAGCATTTCACTCTGCTTTCTCCAACGTTGCCAGCAACAAGTAGCCGTGGAGCTGCTGGACGTAAAACTCCGCTCGTTCCCGCGTGCCGGTCCAAACGATCGATCGCCCCTTATAGTGGACCTCCAGCATATGCTGTTGCGCCTTTTCCTTGGAGTACCCAAAAACCCTCTGAAAAACCATCGTGACGTAGCTCATCAAATTCACTGGGTCGTTGTGCACCACAACGTTCCACGGAGTTCCCAGTGAGACCTCAACCTTGGGTTCAACAACTGTTTCAGCCATGGAAGCGCAAACCCTCATTCAGTCCGTTCGAGGATATACGCAAGAACTCGTTTACCGATTCTACGGCCTCTTCAAGCAATTTCACCTGTCCGGTCTCATTTGGCGCCCCAATGACAAGTTCCTGCAGGAGATAACCGAGGATCGCGGCCCTGATTGGAATTGAAAATGCCGCGCACCTAACGCCATACAAAGTCGCGAAATGCCCACGGGCCACGCCGGCCTGAATCGCCACCTGCAGCCTGGCCATCAGCCGCTCGCCGCGCGGAGTGCTTTGCTGCAGCAACAAGTGGCCAGCCTCGATACTACGTTGTCGCGGCCAAGGTTTCATGCTCCTGTCCAACTCCGCATCCAGGACAATGATCTCTCTTGCAGATTGACGGGCAGACAAATCGACCACCCGCCAAAGGTGCGGAAGCAACACTGGTTCAAACAGGGCTTCCAACCACCGTCGCCAGCTGTCCCCTACCGAGCCTTCGACTTGCCACGAGATGGTCCGCATAGATTCGAAGTTCGGATTGCATCGTCGAACAACTTCACTTAGCTCGCTCAGAGCGAAACCTGCAGGTGACATTCCCATTCGGCGACCGTATCACGAGTTAACCCGCGTGTCAGCGGCCCAGAATCGAACGTGTCGGGGTATGGGCGTGTCGGCGTCATAGGCACTTGACCGGTATGAGAAACTCAATCGTACCAGATCCTGGTTTCAACTCTTGGAGAGTTAAACCCATCAACGTCGCCTTTCGAAAATGAACACTCTCAGCGCGGCCTCCAATCAACACCGCCGCCAGATTGCTGAAATCTGGCTCGTGCCCCACCAACATGACGCTCGCCTTTTCTAAATATTTCTCCCGCTTCATGACGTCGACTAAAAACTCGCGAAGACCCGAGAAAGCTTGCTCCGCGTTCATTCCAGCCCGCAGAAACTCCTCGGTCCGGACGAGCTTCGGTGAATCAAGTTCGCGTGCAACGAGTCGCGCTGTTTCTTTGGCTCGCGTTAGAGGACTTGATAAAATCACCTCCGGAACGAAACAGTGCTCGCGACAAAACTTGCCGATACTCTCGGCTTGTTTCGAGCCTTTCGCAGTCAGAGTTCGCGCCTCATCGTTGGCTGCGTCGGGTTCAGCCTCGGCATGACGTAACAGGAAGAGTTGCATGACGGGAACCCCTTTTATCGAGGGATTCGGTCTATGGCAAGGAATCCGTTCAACGTTTGGCGTTTGGCGTTCAGCGTTCGGCGTTCGGCGTTCAGCGTTCGGCGTTTGGCGTTGGCGTTTGGCGTTCAGCGGCGCACCTCTCACTTCTCACCTCTCACCCCCCCCGACCTCTCACCGTCGGCCCAAATGCCGCCAGGAAGGTTGCTTCGACGGCGAGAGCTTCCTGTGTGTTGCTCGAAAGTGCATCCAACAGAGATTGCAGGGCGCCAAGCCTTTTCAACAGCTCGATCGCAGAAACTTTTCCCGCAAGGGCTGTCACGTCCATTCGATATTCGATCAGGTCCAAAAACGGACTCCCGTACTTGACACGCAATGCGTCCCCAAACCACTCAATCATTCTCAGAACCAGGTTCCCTCGCGCTTTCACATATTTGCTCTCCGTTAAGGCAGACAGGCGTTCCTCTCGTTCCTCGAGCCATGCACCATCCGTGGTCTGTTTGTAAGCTTTTTGATCCTTAGTCAGCAGGTCGCCGTGCTCCGTCTCGATTCTGTCTCGCACCTTTCCCAATACCTCCCGGAATACCCGCGCCAATTTCAGCGCCGTAGCGACCGAAAATCCCTCGGCTCCTACAATCCGACACAGTTCCGCCAAGAGTTCTGCTTCGTCTGCCGTCGGCGTTTTTGGGCCGGCAGGGCGCAGTTGGATCTCAATGCAGCGAGACCGGATCGTTTCCAGCAATGCCTCAGGAAGGGCAGATACGAGTATGAGCACCGAATGATCCGGAGGTTCCTCCAGCGTTTTTAAAAATGCGTTAGCCGCTTGAGGCATCAGCCGGTCAGCCTCGTAGACAACTCCAAATTTCGTTTTAGCCCGAGTTGCACGCATCCGGAGAGAGCTTTCCAACTCCCGAATCTGCTCCACGAGAATTTTCCGGGACTTGGATTCCGGCTCGATTTCGTGAAAGTCAGCCTTATCGGTTTTCTCCGCATTGACTGCCGAAAAAAAATCGGCTACTAACTGCCGTTTGCCGCTCCCGTCCGGCCCGGAGAACAAAAACGCGTGAGCAAGTCTCCGATGCAAATTCGCATCCCGGAGGTATCCTAAAGCCTGGTCAATTGAGAAGGCCATTGATTTCGTTCCAGATCGCCTCCTCCACTTCATCTTCCGTCCGTGAAGCGTCAATTACTTTTACCCGATCCGGCTCCTGGCGCGCTAATTCCAGATAGCCTCGCCTAACCCGTTCGAAGAAATCCTTGGTGAGCTGCTCCATTCTATCCTGGCGCCCGACCGGACGTACCCTTCGCATCTGGCGCACGCGTGATTCTTCCACGTCGAGATCTAGCAAGAACGTGC
Source organism: Chthoniobacterales bacterium (assembly GCA_035939025.1). GTDB lineage: Bacteria > Verrucomicrobiota > Verrucomicrobiia > Chthoniobacterales > JAFAMB01 > JAFAMB01. The sequence continues at coordinate 5,830 of DASZGG010000281.1, forward strand.
GGTCGGGATTGCACGCTCCGACTACAAACTGGTTCAGCGACCTGATAAATGCCACATCCAACCCTCGTCCAATACCCTGGTAAACCATGGTTGAATCATAGAAACGGTCCGATACAACAACCAAGCCTCTCTCAAGAGCCGGCCGAACTACCTCACCGACAAGCTGGGCGCGACTGGCCGCGAACAGCAGCAGTTCCGTTTCACTTCGCATCAAGCTCCCCACATTCGCGTGCAGGAGCAGCTGCCGAATGGCCGATCCAATCTCCGTGTGACCCGGCTCGTGGACCGTTAACACCTTGCGACCGGTCCTCGCCAACCGGCGCTCAAGACGCTTGACCTGCGTCGATTTTCCGGATGCTTCGCCTCCTTCGAATGTAATAAACAGGCCGGGCATGCCTTGTGCCGATAAGCGAGCGGATTGCGAAACACAAGCCGGGATTCAAGAATTCAGGAGCCGGTTACTTCGGAATTTCAGTTGCCGGGTTTCTTATGATTGGTCTTGGAATCGCGGCTTATTTCATCCCGGGCATAATTGCCGTCACCCGTCGCCACCGTAAAGCCACCTCCATCTTACTAGTCAACCTCTTTTTCGGATGGTCCGTTTCAGGGTGGATATTCGCTTTGGTGTGGGCTCTTAGAGCCAACGGAGCGCCGAAAGCGGTCGCAGTGCCCCCTCCTCTTCCGACCACACCTTCTCCGGCCTCAATAAATTGATACCAGGTACCTGAGCGCAGACGGCGGGTCTGATGCTTCCCGAATTAGCAAAGAGACACGGAAGCCGTCGATTCGAAGAGAGGCTCGACGAGGGATATATCCGTCTTGTCGCCCGACTGGCCCTGAGTATTACTTTACACGACCGCTCGCTTCCCCTTACCCTTGCTCTCAAGCCGGAAAAGAACCGGGACAATGAATCAATTACTATATCCTCATGTCGCAATACTGGCTGGTTAAGCAGGAACCTACCGCCTACTCCTGGGACCAATTCGTCGCCGACGGAAAGACGGATTGGACCGGCGTGCGAAACTTTCAGGCAAGGAACAATTTGCGCTCCATGAAAGTTGACGATCCGGTCCTGTATTACCACAGCGTAAACGGCAAAGCCGTGGTCGGAATCGCGAAGGTGACAAAGGAAGCTTTCCGCGACCCCACTGCCGCCGAGGGTGACTGGTCTGCAGTCGAACTCAAACCGGTAAAAGCGGTTCAACCAGCCGTGAAATTAGATCAGATCAAGAGCGAGGCCCGGCTGGTGAATATTCCCCTGCTGAAGTATTCGAGGTTATCCGTCATGAAACTCACGAAAGACGAATTCGAGACGATCCTCGAGCTCGCAAAGGACACCCGATGAAGACCTTGGGTGAAATCGCCACCTATGTGGACGGCCAATTGCGCGGCGACGCCTCGATACCGATTAAACGTGTCGTGCACCCTGCTCTGGCGCGAGACGACTCCGATCTCGCTTTGGTCCTTTCCCCAAGCGCCGCTTCGCTTCTCGCCTCAGGCAAGATCACCAACGCAGTGCTGCCGGAAGCAATCGAAAGCCGTTTAGCGCCGAATCAAATCATTGTTGGTCGGCCCAGATTAGTTCTAGCGAGGTTATTGGAGCTCTTCGCCCGCCCAGTCCATGTGTCTGCCGGAGTGCATCCGAGCGCGGTGATCGATCCGACTGCGAAGATCGGCCAGCACGTCTCGATCGGACCGTTTTGCTGGATCGGTCCTGAGACTCGGGTTGGCGATCATTCCAGACTCGTTTCTCATATAAGCATCGGCGCCGAGGTCGAGATTGGCGAAAACACGCTCTTGCACGCCGGCGTCTGTATCGGCGACCGTTGCCGGATCGGCAGCCGGGTAATTATCCAACCGAATGCCACCATCGGCGGAGATGGGTTCGCCTATGTAACGCCCGAACCGGGTAGCATCGAATCAGCCCGCGCAACCGGTGAGGTCAAAAGCTTTAACAACGAACTGGTTCGAATCAACTCGATTGGAAACGTAGTGATCGAGGATGACGTCGAGATCGGCGCCGGTACCTGCCTCGATCGGGGCACGCTGGAAGAGACCAGGGTGGGCCGAAGCTCCAAATTGGACAATTTGGTCCAAGTTGGGCACAACGTTAAGATCGGTAGAAACTGTCTGATTGTTGCGCAGGTCGGCCTTGGAGGCAGCTCAAAGGTCGGCGATCGCGCGGTAATAGGAGGTCAGGCCGGGCTGCCCGACCACTTGACGATCGGAGAGGATGCCCTGATTCAAGCCCAGGCTGGGATCACCAATCATGTACCAGCCCGAGGTATCGTTATCGGTTCGCCTGCAGAATCAAAACGAGATTTCCTCAAACAACAGATAAATATCAAACGGCTCCCGAGAATCCTTAAAGAGCTAAAAGATCTGAAACAACAGGTTGCCGCGTTGAGCGAGAAGTTGAACTCGTTGGGGGAGAAGTAGTGGCTGGAGGCTGGAAGCTGGTGGCTAGTGGCTAGTGGCTAGTGGCTGGGAGGCATCTACCAGCCACCAGCCACTATCATCAGTTGACACCTCCGCACGGCTGGGTACCCTTCAACGCTTCCCATGAAAACGGTGATTTCGACGACCGAAGCACCCGCCGCGATCGGGCCTTACTCCCAGGGTATTGCGGCCGGTTCGTTTGTGTTTTGTTCCGGCCAGATTCCGTTGGATCCTGCG
>DASZGG010000282.1:0-5073 GCA_035939025.1 Chthoniobacterales bacterium
AACCGGCACAAGATCGTGCGGAAGCGGCGAAGCTACTGCTTGCGCGCTGCTTCATTGAAACCAAGAAAGCTCAGGAGGCGACCGAGGTCCTTGAGAGTGTGACCGGACCCGAAGCCACTTTTCTGAAAGCTCAGGAAGCTCTGCGCTCAAAGCGTTGGCAAGAAGCCGCCGACTGGTTCGCGAACCTCATAGAGACATCCAGTCGGTTTTCGGTCGAAGCAAGATTAGGTCTGGCGGATTCTCAGAAAGCATTGGGCGAATCGAAGGCCGCTCTGAAAACGCTTCAACCCTTGATCGCAGATGATCGAACGGCGGATCCTAGGGCGGAACTCCTGGCCGCGGAGATATATCTGGACGAATCGAATAACCTGGAGGCCGAAACACTCCTCTCTCGCGTCAAAGCCAACTCACGAAAAACCGAGCTGGAGAAGCTATGCCTCCACGGCGAACTCGCGTTGAAGGAAGGCAAATTGACGGATGCCGCCGACGCCTTTAACAAGGTTCTGGCCGAGCCGGAAGATAGAACATTGCGTATTGTCAGCGTAGCGCGGCTCGGATTAGCCAAAGTCCTCGTTCAAAAACAGGAATACGACGAGGCCGAAAACGAGCTCGAAAAACTGATCTCGGATGAGCCGGGAAGCCCGGTTCTGAGCGATTTATTCGAAAATTTATTCGAGATTTATTCCAGGGAAAATAACCCCGAAACTACAGAACTTGCTCGCTGGGCCGCGGAAAATCCCGCAACCTCGGGGCCGGATCGCCCGGCGTACGCGCTCTATTATCTCGCGCGATTGCAGCTCCAGCAGAGTCTAATTACCCAAGCCGTAGAAAGCTGTCGCAGCCTCGTCGAACGATTCCCCAATCATCCGATTACGGTCGAAGCCTGCCTGATTTTGAGCCGTCAACAGCTCGAATCCGGGAATTTCGACGATGCAATTAAGCAACTCGAGAGTCTGCTGCAGCGCTCCCCCGACCTTCCGGGAGCCGACCGGTTTCGCGTCAAATACCTTCTCGGCGAAAGCTACTACCGCCGAGGCAAGGTGTCCGCTGCAAGGGATATTTTTTCGAGCCTATCCAAGACATTCGATTACGATCGGCAAAACACCCTTTTCAACTGGGCAATCTGCAGTCTTCGACTCGCTGATGCGTCCGGCTTTGAACAAGCATTTCGCGAACTCGAACAGACCCAACCGCACAGTGATCTCATTGGCGACCTGTTGTTCGCCAAAGGTTTGCTGCAGGCAAAGTCAGGAAATGCCTCGGCTGACGAAACGTTCCGAATGCTCCTGCAGGAATTTCCGAGCCACCCCCAAGCGGCTCAAGCTCGCCTCGTGCAGACGGAAATTCGCATGACTGAACAACCGCCTGATTTGAACGGGGCACGCCAAGCGCTGCGGGAGATCTCCACCGGCAGCAGCGACCCGGCCCTCGAGGAGAGAGCGGACCGGCTGAAGTTTTTTGCGGTAGCCGCTGACCCCTCGCAAAACGTCCGCTCGGTGCGAGCACTGGCACAGGAGTATCTTGAGAAATATCAGGATTCACCTTCTAAGGCTGAGGTGCGGCTGAAGCTCGGCGAACTCTATTTCAGGGAAAATGATTTTCCGAATGCGCAGACGCAGTTCGAACTGGTCAGAGAGGAGTCTCCTGACTCACCGTTGGTGGAGAGTGCCCTTTTCCTGGCCGCGGAAGCAGCTCGGAAAAGCCTCAACTCCGCCTCGGTAGATCGTGCCATATCGCTATTCGAAGACGTGTACAAACTTGGCGGCCCTCTAAAGTTTCAAGCCCGCCTCGAACAGGCGACGACAATGCGTCAGACGAAACAAGAAAAGGAAGCGGTTGTCTTGCTCGACGATCTGCTGACCCAGAATCCGCCTGCCGACATCCGCTATCAGGCCCTGGACGGAAAGGGGGAAGCGCAGTTCACCTTGGCTGCGAATGAGCCGAAGATGTACGAAGAAGCAATCAAAACATTCGATACGCTCATCTCTAGCGATGGATTGCCAACAGAGTGGAAGCAACGCGCTAGATTTCAAAAAGGAAAATGCTTTGAGAAATTGGGCAAGATGGATGACGCCCTGTCGAACTATTATGATGTCCTAGCCGTTGAAGGCAGCAGCGGTGATCAACTCTGGTTTTTCCGGGCCGGGTTTGATTCGGCACAGATTCTAGAAGATCGGAAATCTTGGAGATCCGCTGCCGCAATTTACGAGAAATTGGCGAACACTCGTGGCGCTCGCTCCGAGGAGGCGAAAGACCAGCTCACGCGCCTGCGATTGGAACACTTTTTGTGGCCGGAGTAGAGGGGAACGTGTCGGCGTGTCGGCGTGTCGGCGTGGGACGGGTAGGGTTGCGCTCCCGCGCGACCGGCGTTGCACGTCTGGAACGCCCCCGAAAACCCTTTATTCCTAATTCCCGCGTTTTTGCGCGCGTGTTCACGTTTTCTGGACGTGCAACGCCGGACGCGCGGGAGCGCGGTCCCTACCACACCAAGAATTGAGTTGAGTTTTTCGAACACTCTCCCAGATTCGAACGGTATCGATGACTAAGACAATTAAGCTCTTCATTCCAGGGCCGGTGGAGGTATCGCAAAAGACATTCGCAGCGATGACTCAGCCGATGATCGGACACCGCAGTCCTGATTTCAAAGCGCTATATCGGGCTGTGTACCCGGGCCTGCAACAACTCTTTCAAACCCGGCAACCAGTGTTTTTATCGACCTCTTCGGCTTGGGGTGTCATGGAAGGTGCGATCCGAAACCTGGTCAAGAAGGGCGTACTCAATTGCATGTGTGGGGCCTTTTCCGACAAGTGGTTCGACGTTTCGAAGCGATGCGGTAAACACGCCGTGCCCCTCCAGACGGAATGGGGCAAGCCGATCGACCCGGGAGAAGTGGACACTCAGCTTGCGACTGGCCAGTTCGACGCGATCACTCTCATCCATAACGAGACTTCGACCGGATTGGTGAACCCGCTCACTCAGATCAGCGACGTGGTCCGCAACTACCCGGAGGTGATTTTCATTGTAGATACTGTTTCCTCCTTCTCGGCGCTCCCCATCCCGATGGACGAACTCGCCATCGATCTCATGTTGACCGGAAGTCAGAAAGCACTGGCGCTACCTCCTGGCCTGTCGCTGTTTTCGGCGTCCCAACGAGCGTTCGAACGGGCAAGCCAGATCGACGACCGCGGTTATTATTTTGACCTGCTCGAGTTCAAGAAAAACGCTGAAGAATTCATGACGCCAAGCACTCCGACAATCCCGCACATTTATGCGCTGCGATCAAAGCTCGAAGAGATTTTCACTGAAGGGCTGGAGCACAGGTATCGGCGTCATGTGGAGACGAACCGCCTCGTGCACGAATGGGTCAACGCCAACGGATTCGAGTTTTTTTCTCAGGAAGGCTATCGGTCTGTTACTTTGACGTGCGTCAGAAATAACCGGGAGATCGATGTGGCAGGTTTCGTCAAGCGGGTCCGGGAGGAGCACGGATTTCAAATCGACGGCGGCTACGGGAAGATCAAGGGGAAGACGTTCCGCATCTCTAACATGGGCGATGAGACAGTCGAAACGATGCAGCCTCTGCTGGAAGCGCTAACGGCGAGCCTCCGAACGCTGTAAGAAGGTCGCACCATGGCAACCGGCGAATCGGAAACCCATCGACGCTTGAAGGAGCAGGTTTTTCTCTGGGCGTATGACCGCGGTTTCCGTTGTTGTGCCATGGAGGTTCGGGCCCCGCGTTCGTCGTACCGGGTCGACGTTGCGGGATTTCGTTCGGACCGCAAACAGAAGGAGTCAATAGTTGCTGTTTTCGAATGCAAAGCGAGCCGCGAAGATCTTTTCCGGGATAACCGTCGCCAGAGCGATCTGAAAGCGAGCTTGCTGGCACTTCAGGATCGCCGGCAAAAGCTTGAGAGCCTTCTGGCTGTTCATTATCCTTCTCTGCGAACATCTGATTCGCTGTTCCCGGAATGGGCGACCTTCGACTTCGCCGCGATCGAGCATCGAGCCTACAATCAAACAATTCAGAAAATTGTTCGAATTCAGCGCCAACTCCTTGAAAACACGAAATTCGACCTGATCGCTCGATACGAACTCGGCAACCTCCATTACCTGGCCACGACCCCTGGGTTGATCGATAACCGCGAGGTCCCGCTTGGCTGGGGTCTGCTCGAAGTTCACGGAAATGAACAAATAACCGAGAAACTTGTTCCCACCCGATTTAGAGGGATTGAGACGCTTCAATGGCTGGACCGGATCGCGAAAGCCGCTACAGCCGAACGTAAGCGAAGCCTCCAGCCTGCATCGCTCACAAATCCTTAGAGATGCAGGCTCACCCGTAACCCAAGGATCCGTTGCAGAGCATCGAAGTCCCGGTCGTTATGCAGCAGTTCGAAATTCCATTCGATGCACGCAGTTGCAATGATCATGTCGATGGTCTTGTGAACGGTCATGCCTTTGGCGCGCAGGACGCGATAGTTCCGCGCCGCCTGAAGACAGACCTCATAGCCGCCTAACTCGTAAAACGGCAACTCGGCCAAAAATGCCTGAGCCTTGCGGAAATCAGTGTCCTTGCGGAACCCCTGCAGGACCTCCGTGAGGATCAGGTCCCCTAAGGCTATAGGCTCGTTATCCAGCAAGAGATCCAGCCGCTCAGTTTGCCAGTTGGAAACGCCGTTGAAATAGTCAATCCAGACCGAGGTATCAGCGAGAACCATGATCACGTCGCATGGTTTCGAGGTTTCCTTCCCAACGGAGCTTTCCACGCAACGAACGCACTCGTCTCTGGCGATTAAGCCGCGCAACGAGACGCAAACCTTCCTCGACCACGGACCGTTTGGTCGCATTGGGACGGGCTTTAAGGGCTGCCGCCATGAGTTCGTCGTCGATCACGATATTGGTTCGCATGATGTGTAAGACTCACGAAAATATACACATCGTCACCGATACTTCCAGTCCGTGGTATACGGGATTTCGAGATCTGACCTGTCCCTCTTTGGCCTGAGTCTCTCTTTGGCCTGATAGCTCACGGCTCCTTCTTGAGTTCTTGAGTGCTTGAGTCCGCTCCTAATCCCC
>DASZGG010000283.1:0-3208 GCA_035939025.1 Chthoniobacterales bacterium
GTGACGGGGGGATATCCATACGTTTGTGAGCGCAGCAGCGTGTGATGTTGAGTTGCCCACGCATGCAGCGGCTTCAGGTAATGATCGTTAGCGAGTTCGGTCAGCGTCTTTCCCCAGTCGTGCCGAATGCCTGCCGTGTCCGGACCCGCATCACCGATCAGCGCCGGTAGATGCGGCGTAAGCTCGTACCACCGTCGCCGCTGAAATTCTTTCAATAGGTCTGGAGTCCAGTCGGATCCATAGTCCTCCAGGCTGTCACTGAATACGGCATAAGGAGGATGGTCACGGAACCCTTCCATCAAGCGATCTCCGACCGCGTGAAGGTGAGCCTCAATGGCAGTCTGGTCGTAGTGATCGAGGACAAATCCTTCTGCGCCGATCGCCGGACGCTTCACCGTCATCCCCGTTCGACTGGAGATGAAGAAAAGTGCCACGCGAAAAGCACTCAGTTCTGCGGAAATCTGCAAACGATCGTTTTGGATCACCGGATGCTGGACCTGCTTTGCATCGCGGAGCCCGGGAGCTTCACGTGAGCCAGGTGCCAGGAAAACTGCCTCGAGGCGCTCACCGGTCGCGATTCCGGGTATTGCAATCGCTTTCGAGCTTGCAGGGATTTCAACGCTCTCAACTCGCATGGCTCCTGCAGCCTGGGTGACTTGAATATGCGGGCCGCCAAACGGCCAGCCGCTGCCGATGGTGACGTCTACGCGCAGCCCAAGCTCTTTGGCTTCCTCTGCCGCAAAGCGCAGGGCATCGATGTGTTCGTCGGACAGGAATGCGAAGTTATGAAATCCGGTTTGAGCATCGTCCAAGGCAAGTGGGTATAAGGTGGCGATCTCAACCCCTCCAATCCCTGCCGACTTCATCTCTTCGAGTTCCCGTGCAATTTCGGATTTGGTCACCGCAGGTCCGAACCACCACCAGCGCACCATGATCCGCGAGTCCCCCGGAGGATGTGCAAACGATTCTGTCAATCGGAGCAGATTGGGATCACTCTGACCAACAATTAGAAGGGGCTTCAGGAAAGAAATAATAAGGAGCAGAGCGACGGAGGCGATCCTAGTCACGGCCCCTCCTTTGCGGCAAATTGGATGGTTGGTCCGCAGAGAAGATTGGAAAAATCGGACTCGCGATTTTACCAGACGGAGTCACTTTGCCCGATAACTGAACGGCGGAAAGCGAGCGGTGCGGCCTTCCTCATGTCCACAACGAGAAAGGCCGCTTAAGCAACATTCGGTCGTGCGCTGAAATCAGAAAGCGTAGGCTAGCCCGATCTTAGGCGCTTGCTTGTGGTGCAGACCCGCTTCATTTACCCCGAAATAAAACCTTGGATCACGATCAGTACGGTTCAGAACGTATAACCAAGTCCTACCAACGGCGCCGGCTTAGCGTGCAGGCCGCCGTTATCGAGTCTCACCAGGACGTTGGCCGTGAACACCAGTTTCGACGCCTTCGGGAAGGGACGAATCTTCACACCGGCCGAAGCGTTGGTAACGCTATAAGAGGCATCGGGATGTGGAGATAAAGTGGGGCGGGAAACCGTGCCGGGACTTGGCTCCGCCGCACAACCGGCCATGCATGGGGCGAGGAACTGCTGGGAGGTCACGGTTTCAGTTCCGGCCCGCATAAATCTAGCTCCCACGATATCGAAGGACGCGGTGAGCCACTTCGTCAACCAAGCGTCGGCCCCGGCGGTGTAAAGAAAGTCGCTGGGCATGTAACCTTTCTTCCCGGTGGCGAGACCGTTGACCCGCTCAACATTTACGCCAAAAAGGTTGAACGAACTCAGCCTGCTACTCAAGATTGATTTGCTGTTCCACTCGTAACCCACCATGACATGTGGCGATACTCGCGCGCGGTACGAAAGTACGACGAATGGCTTTACTCCATACGAACCAGATCCGAGATAATTTAGTGCATCGCCTGTCGGAAATCGCACGTCCAGTCCGCTTGCAAACCGGAGACGCTCACCGGACCAGGCATTCCACTTGACGCGTGCAACCAGGTCTCCAATGCCCGAAGAAGAGTTGACGGCAGTACTTCCGTTACCAACATAGCCTGGATCCGGAAAAGTGTGATTCACACACGGAGCGGCGAGAGCGGACAGGCCGCCGGCTGGACTTGTGTCCGGACAATCTTTGAACAAGTGGAAAAAGTAGGGTTGACCGTTCGAGATCCCATTCTGGTTGAGGATAAAGGAATCAGGGCTTCCAGGTGTTGGTGTAAACGAACCGTCTGAACCAGGAATGATCGTATCGTTCGAGTAAACGGACATCGCAACCGTCTCGAAGGGGATCACCATGGAGAGGTCGATGTGACTCGTCAGCCCGAATGTGACGTACCCAGTGTACTGGTTGATCTTGAGGGCGATCGAATTCTGGCTGCTAACGAGGTCGCGAACAAATGCACATCCGCCTAAATGCTGCGCCGAAGGTGAGACTGAAGGATCGCAGTTGATTGGGTTGGGTGTTCCGGGAACGGCGTCGTCTATATTGTCGGGCCGATGGGTCTGGATCGCCGAGATGTTGCGCATATTCACGCTATCAATCTTGTCGAAGTTAAAATACTGGTAGCTGAAGCCGACAAACAGCTTGTGACGACCGATTGTATTGCCGCGCTCACCTAGGATTGGGCCCAGGCTGTTTGTACTGACTACAAAGGTCTTAACCGAAGGGTCGTACGTAAGTAGCACTCCGGAGGATGGAGACGCGATCGGTAACAAGTTTGCCTGGCGGCCAATCGCGCCCGCTAAGGACGCCAATTCACTCGAGAAATCGGACACGAAGTGGCCCGGGTGGCTATTTCTAATGCCTGGGGGAGCAAGCGGCGAGACTGGAGCATCGTACAGAACGTTATTGAAATTGGGTATGTTCTGACCGTTTGGCGCGGTGACAAATCCATATTCTTGCGGAATCACGCAGGCCAGTTTGCTGCTCTGAACCGAGCACGGACCTTGCGCGAAAACGCTCACCCCGCTGAAGATCATAGCGAGGAACCCGACAAACGCGAACGGCTTTCTCATGGCTGAATCTCCTAAACAATTCATAAGGGGGCCCCGGTGCCCGGGAATTTTCACGGTAGTAACTGCCTCGGCGAGACAAGGTCCCTCCGGCCAAAACTTCAAAGGGGAAGATTGCACCGATTGTTATCGAACGTTTCTAATGATCCAGCTTCCGTTCGTTTTCGTCAGTTCAAATACTGCCTGATC
>DASZGG010000284.1:0-17071 GCA_035939025.1 Chthoniobacterales bacterium
CAACTCTACGGTGCATACCGACGAATCAACTCTAACCAGAAACTCCCACACGCCCACCCGGCGACAGCCCTACAAACAAACGCCTACCGGTTCAATTCTGGGAAAAATCGGAGACGGTTTGCCGATTTGATGCTCGGAGGGTAGGCCGCCCCACTGCAAGATGCGAATGTGCTCAGTCTTCAACTGTTCCAGGATCCTCTCACTCGACGCTGGAACTACTGGGCTGATCAGGAGCGCCAGCAACCTTACGGTTTCGGCGAGCGTATACAAAACTGCGTCTAATAATTCAGATTGTCCCGGGTCTTTTGCCAGTTTCCAAGGAGCCTTTTGCTCCACCAAGGCATTGGCTCTGGTTACAAGTTCCCACGCGGCTTCGATCGCGCCGTGCACTTCGAATCGCTCGAACGCTTCACGGTAACGTTGGATGACGGAATCTGACAGATCGCGAATCGCATTTAGATCTGGATCGTTCAGCTCAAACGAACCCACAACACCGTTACGATACCGTTGGCTCATGCTGATGGTGCGGTTGACCAGATTGCCGAGGTCATTGGCTAGATCGCTATTGTAACGCATTACGAGGCGCTCTTCGCTGAAATCCGAGTCCTGCCCTACGACGTTATCCCTCATAAGGTAGTAGCGGAGAGCGTCGGCACCGTATTTTTCCGCTAAAATATCCGGATCAATTACGTTTCCGAGGCTTTTGCTCATCTTCGCCCCCGCTACGTTCCACCATCCGTGTACTAACAGCCGCGGCATCTGCTCGTCGGAAAAGCCCATGGCATGAAGCATAATCGGCCAATACACTCCGTGGGCAGGCACGAGGATGTCCTTGCCGATGATATGGGCTTTGCAAGGCCAAAGTTCGCTAAAAGTCGGCAGACTCGGATCATCATCAGAGCGGTAGCCGGCGAAGGTAACATAGTTTAAGAGAGCATCGAACCAGACATAGGTGACGTAATCCGGATCAAATGGAAACTCAATGCCCCAGGACAACCGCTCCTTTGGCCGAGAAACGCACAGATTACCGGAAAGTCGCTCGATCGCATTGATGAGTTCGTTCCGGCGAAAGTCTGGGATTACGAAATCCGGGCGCGACTCAACAAAGCTTTTGAGCCACTCCTTATGTTTCGCGAGCGGGAAATACCAGTTCTCTTCCTCAAGAAATATTACTTCGCCCCATTCCTGTCCAAACTCTCCCGCCTCATTTCGTTCTTTGTCGGTAAGAAATTGCTCCTGCCGAACGCTGTAGTATCCGGCATACTTCGCTTTAAACAACTCGCCCTTATCGTAAAGCGACTGAAGGACCTTGCGAACTGCTCTTTGGTGTCTCGGGTCGGTAGTTGCGGCCCATCCGTCCCTTTGGATCCCAAGCTTGTTCCACAGGGCCAGAAATCTTTCAGTGACCTGCCGCGCAAACTCCAAAGGTTGGACACCACACTTCTGGGCGGCCTGTTGCACTTTTTGCCCATGCTGATCGACGCCCGTCAAAAAGAACGTCGGTCCGTCAAATGCCCGATGATATCTGGCAATGACGTCGCCCAGAATTTTCTCGTACGCGTGCCCAATGTGTGGGTCACCGTTCGTGTAATCAATTGCGGTTGTGAGGAAGTATTTCACGTCTTCACTCTCGAACGATTTTGCCGCCCCAGGATAAGATACGAGCCTTTGTTCCAGCGGCTTCGGCTTCTTTGATCTGGCTATTGCGAACGTAGAAGAGCGAAAGGCTCGACCACGCAAGTTGATCGTTTGGCCGAAGTTCCACGGCTCTTTTACCTGCCTCGATGGCTTCCGGATAATCGCCATGCTTCATGAGCGCCATCCCGAGCGCGTGCCAACCGTCGAAGAATTCTGGAACTTGTTCGACACATTGGCGGTACTTTTCAATTGCGGCAGGTAATTCACCAATTGCGAGGTCGCCGTTGGCATCGTCAAAGAGTTCTTCGATTTGCGAAGGGGTTTCTTCCATACGTCTTTCTGGGCCCTGCTCAATCGGTCAGCGCCGGCCGCAATACACGACTCAAAACACAAAACTCAAAACTCAAAACTCAAAACATACCTACCCGGTCGCTCCTTGGCCGAAGATCGGCGGGCGCCCGGCCCTTTGCTGTTCAAGCTTTAGCCATTCGCGGATTGCGACTGTTTCGTATCGATTATTTTGCTGTGCGTATTCGGCCTTTTTATACTCTTCGTATTTCTGCTCGTCGATCGGCTCTTTCTTGAGCATGTGGATGATCAGCCCACCATCCGCGTTTTCCAAGAGTTTCGAAGTCCCGCCCTGAGCGAGATCAACGCTGTTGATGGCCATGATGGTGACGATTTCTATGTTGCTGCCGGGATCTGCGGGAGCAAACGCCGGCGGAGTTTCAGGTTTGTAGCCGGCCTTTTCTGCAGCTTGCACAAAATCCGCTCCGCTGTGCATCTCCGCGTCGATCTTTTCTCGAACTTCTTTGGCTTTGGCCTCGATGGCATTTCGGACCTTCTCCGCTTTGATAACTGCCACGACCTTGTCTTTCGCTTCCTCCAGCGAAAGCGGCTGGCTGGCTTCGATCTTCGTCAGCTTCATAACATAAAAGCCGTCCTTTCCTTCAATGACGTCGCTCATCGGATTCTCGATGGTGAGATTGAACGCTTCGCGAAGCAATGCAGGTTCTTGCGCGATCGCTTTGTCCGGTTGTTGCTGCGTGAAGAGCTCGGTCTGCTGAACTTGGAGACCTTTTTCTTGTGCTGCCTGGTCAAATGTCGCCGGATTCTGCATAACGGCTTGAGCGAACGAATCTGCCTGCTCCGCAAGAGGCTTCTTTGCCGTAACTTGCTGGGCTTCCGGTAATTTCTTCTGTTCGTCGTTCAGCAAAAACGAGACGAGCTCGACTTTTCTCTTTTCCGGCGACTGAAACATATCCTTATGTTGATCGTAATATTTGCGAATTTCGTCATCGGAGAGTTGGATGGAAGACTCAAAATCCGCACGTTTGAACCGGATGATGGCTAGAGAGACCCTCTGGTTCGTCTGTTCGTATTGCTGCCGGAACATGGCTTCCGGCAGAGGAGAACTGCCCTTGACCAATTGGCTGACACCGGCCAACCGTAAATTGTCGGCTACAATATCGTCGAGATCCGCCGCGCTGAATCCATTTGGCTTTAAAACCGCGTCGACGAACTGTTGATACTTTGTTGGGTCAAACTGACTATTTGTCTGAAACCGGGGGAGACTCTTCTCGGCAACCCGTATCTGCTCAGCAGTTGGTTCAACCTGAAGTCGTTTAGCTTCATCGCGAAGCAACAGCAGATTCCACGCGAAGCTTAGAAACTGGTCGTCGCGGGTCCGTCCGTCCGTGGTTAATTGTTCCAATAGGTCGTTCATGCCGAGGGAGAATATCAATTGAATGCTTCTCTCAACCTTCTGAATGTCGCCGATGGTGATTGTACGGCCGTTCAGTTTTCCGATGGCTCCGCCGGGGCCCTCAGCGCGACGCATTGAGGCCGGGTTGTAAATCCAGCCAAAAGCCACGATGACAACGATGGTGACGAGCATAAGCAAAGTCCGCTGCCGCTTGCGAATCGATTCCAACATAGGGAGGAGAAAGGTCGACGCTCCGGGTCGGATTTTCAATTAGAAAGAGTGCGGAGCGCGGAGGGGGAGTGGGTTTTGAGTTTTGGGTTTTGAGTTTTGAGTCATTCGGCTGTCCGCGCGCACTCAAAACTCAAAACTCAAAACTCAAAACTCAAAACCAACTACCCGGTCGGCATGAGGCCAAGCGCAACCTGTGGAAAAATGCCCAACACAAAGATCAGAAGCACCATGATCACGATCGCCGCCAGCGAAAGTTTACTGACTGGAATGGCTGCGAGGTTCACTGCTGGCGGCTGCCAATACATTGCTTTCACCACTTTCAAGTAGAAGTAGAAACCGCAGCCGACGGTGATGATACCGAGCCCCAGCAGCAAAAATTGCCGAGTCTCAAAGGCAACCTTGAAAACGAGAAATTTGCCTAAAAATCCTGCGGTGAGCGGAACGCCGGCTAGTGACATCATGGCCACCAGAAGACCGAACGCGAGGAACGGGGAACGCTTAGCCAGGCCATTGAAGTGGACGATGTCGTCGCCTTCGCCATGAGCGCTAACGATCACCAGCACGAGGAACGAAAGCAGCGTCATCAATAGGTAGGCGGCGAGATACACTACCACAGCTTGGCCGGAATCCAGTGCACCGATCCCAGCTACCGCCATCAGGAGGTAACCGGCATGGCCGATGCTTGAATAAGCCAGGAGGCGCTTAAAGTTCGTCTGCGGTAACGCCGCGAGATTGCCGTAAAGCAAGGTAGCAGCGGCCAGAAGGATGACCGCAGTGATCAGCCGGTCTCCGACAGCCGGCAGACTCTGAAACGCTTGGACGACCCTCAGAAGAACGATGAAACCAACCGACTTCGAACCCACCGAGAGAAATGCGGTGATCGGCGTGGGAGCACCCTGGTAGACATCGGGAACCCAGAATTGGAAAGGAGCGGCGGCTATTTTGAACCCTAGACCGACAAGGACCAGGAGCGCACCAAAAAGTACGCCAGGTTGATTGTCGAGGGGGATTGAGGGCAACACGTGTTCAATCTCGATGAGATTGGTCTGTCGAGTGACCCCGTAGATCCAGGTGATGCCGTAAACAGTGAAGCCCGTGGAGAGGGCACTAAGGATCAGGTATTTGACACCGGCTTCCAACGAAGCGGCATTCCTGCGCATGTAAGCCACCAGGACATAAAAGGAAATAGTAACCAGCTCGAGGGAGACAAAGATCAGGATAAAATCGATGGCGGATGACATCCACATCATCCCGGCGCAGGTCAGTACCGGCAGCGCGAAAAATTCACCGAGACCGGATTGGCTGGAGCCGCCGGGCAGAAAACGTCTGATCGTGTCTGCGTAATCGATCGACATTATCAGCACGACGATCGTCGTGAGCACCACAACCTTTTTGAAGAAAATCGCCGCAGAATCGACGACGTATGAAGCCATCCCGCTGGGTCCGGGCGCGCTCGCCTGGAGAAACACGAATACAATCGCCAATCCGATGATTCCGATCACCGCGAATATTTTGCGGTCCTCCTTCACGGAGAATGATTCAAGTAACAGAATCAACATTCCCAACGCGAGAACGAACAATTCGAAGAAAATTGGAGGGAAAGTCATTTCACGAAAAGCCGAATTCCTGGTTCAACAGCATCCAAAACAGTTCTGGGCGCTATACCAACAACGAGAAGCGCGGCGATGAGAAGAATCACTGCCCATCCGAGGCTTAGCGGCATGTCCTGAACGGTTTGCCAGCGGGCCTGACGTTCTCCCATGAAGATTGCCCGATAAGCGCGCAACATATAGACCGAGGATATCACGACACCCCATAAGGCGATCGTGCCGACGATCTGGAATTCGTTAAAGCCTGCGCCGGGTGTAGAATTTTTGAATGCGCCAAAGAAAACCAGAAGCTCTGAAGCGAAATTGGCAAATCCAGGGAGTCCAATGGAGGCGAAAGTGGCCAATCCAAAGGCGAAGCTCAGGCGCGGCATATTTGTGGCCAAGCCGCCCAGATCGAGATAGTTGAGTGTACCTGTTTGTTTTCGGAGTTCGCCACACATCGCGAAAAGCGCTGCAATCGACAGGCCATGAGCAAACATCAGGAGGGCTGCACCGTTGAGTCCAATCACGTTATAGCTGGCGATTCCAAGGAATATATATCCCATGTGCATCACGCTCGAATAAGCGAGGGTGAGGTCGAGCTGCTTTTGAGAAATCGTAGCGAGTCCGACATACAGGATATTGCCGGCCAGCAAGATCAAGAGCAGCCAGGCCCAATGCCGCGCTGCTTCCGGCATCAGCGGCAGCGCTACCCTGAGAAGACCGTAGAGTCCAAATTTTTTCAAGACGCCCGCATGAAGCATCGTCACCGGCACTGGCGCGGATGCATAAGCTTGCGGCGCCCAGGTGTGAAATGGAAAGAGCGATACCAGGATCCCAAATCCCAACAATAGCAGGAAATAGACAGATCTTGATCCCGGACCGGAAAAAGCCCCGCTTGATGCAAGCTGTTGGAGCTTCACGATGTTAAACGTTCGTTGTTCCGGCGAAGGCAATAGATAGAGGCCAATTAAGCCGATTAAAAGGATAATACTGCCGATTGACAGGTAGATAGTGATTTTCCAGGCAGCGCCCTGGCGATTGCCGGATCCCCAAATCCCAATCATCAGGAAGGTCGGAATAAGCGCCAACTCGTGAAACGCGTAAAAGAAAAAAAGATCAAGAGAAGCAAATGCGCCGGCAGCCCCTGCGGCGATCAACAAGATACAGGCGTAATATCTGTGTTCTCCTTCGTCCACCTTGGGCGCCAACCACACGGCAGCGAGCGCTACGATGGAGGTCAGAAGTAGAAGCGTCGCGCTAAGGCCGTCCACCCCGGCTGCAAAATTCAGGTCCCAGTCCGCCACAAGCTGAAGGAAGCTTGCGAATTGGTATCCCCCGGTTGCGCGATCATAGCCGATGAATACGATTAAGGCCGAGATGATCGCGATGACTGCGGCTGTTACAGCCGTCCTCCGCGCCGGAAGTCCGAGAATAATACCCACTCCCGCCACAAGCGGTGATAGATAGATAAGGTGAACGAGAAAATTCATTTTGTACCGAACAGGATGAAGTAAAGCAGCAATACGACCCCTGCTCCGAAGAGAAACGCGTACGCCTGCAGGTTGCCGACCTGCAGGAAACGCAGGGCGAAGCCGGCGCCCCAGGTGATTCCGCCGAGGCCGCGGACGACTGTACCGTCAATTACCCAGCGGTCTACGAAACCCGAAATGTTTGCTAGCAGGTCCTGGGTCCATTTTATCAAGCTGCCGTACATCTCATCGATGTAGAACTTATGTTCGAACAGGGGGATCTGGATGGAGTCCTTGGTTTTCTCTTTATAGAGGTAGTAGCCGGAAGCCGCTCCTGCCGCGAACGCGATCAGCGAAACCGCCATCGAGCCAATCGGCGAACCCTCGTGTTCGGGCACCTTGATGAAAAGCGAAGCGATAAATGGGAATCCGGCAATACAAGCCGGAATCGAGAGGAGTATCAGCGGAACTGTCATCACGCTGGGCGATTCGTGGGCGTGGCCGGCCTGCTCCGATCGAGGCTGCCCAAGGAACGCCACAACGAAGAGTCGAGACATGTAAAATGCGGTCAGGTACGTTACGGCCGCGATGGCGAGAAACGCGGGAATATTACGATCCGCAGATGCCAGGATGTCATCCTTGCTCCAGAATCCGGCAAAAGGCGGACAAGCAATCAGAGCCAGAGTTCCGATCAGGAAAGTCCAGAAGGTCACCGGCATTTTTTTCTGCAGGCCTCCCATCTGCCAGATGTTTTGCTCGTTGTGCAGGCTATGGATCACTGAGCCTGCACCCAGGAACAAAAGCGCTTTAAACGAGGCATGAGTGAAGAGATGGAACATGCCCGCCTGCGGAGCCCCAAGACCGACGGCAGCGATCATCAAACCGAGCTGAGACAGCGTTGAATAGGCCAGCACCCGCTTAATGTCGTCCTGTTGGGTCGCCATGAGTGCGGCGAGCAGGGAGGTTATCAAACCAATCCAAAGCACGACACCGAGAGCTGTTGAGGAAGGCTCGAAGAGAAAGTAGGTGCGGACGAGCATAAAAACCCCGGCTGCAACCATTGTCGCCGCGTGGATTAATGCAGAGACAGGAGTCGGGCCCTCCATCGCGTCCGGTAGCCAGACGTGCAATGGAAACTGTGCCGATTTTCCGATCGCTCCGCAAAAGATAAGCAACGCTGCGGCTGTCATGAACCCCGGACTGAGCCCGAGAGTGGACCATTGTCCGCGCAGTTCGTCAAATGTCACGGTTCCGGAGGCAGACCAGACCAACAGGATGCCGAGCATGAACCCGAAATCACCTAGGCGATTGGCGAGAAAAGCTTTATTGGCGGCTGCGGGAGGGGCGGGACGATAGAACCAATGACCGATCAGGAGGTAGGAGCTGAAGCCGACTAACTCCCAGAAGATAAACATCATGATGAAGTTGTTCGCGAGCACAATCCCGAGCATCGAGAACATAAAAAGAGAGAGACCGCAGAAATAGCGCGAACGCCCGCGGTCATCCGCCATGTATCCGATCGAATAAATATGAATCAGAAGTCCGACACCGGTGACAATGAGGAGCATCAGCCTGGTTAGATCATTGATGAGATAGCCGATCTTGACCTGGAACGTACCGAGGTCGATCCAGTTGAAGCTTGCGGTTCCATCCTGACCGAAAAAAACCGCCACACTGAAAACGAACGAGATAGCGACCGCCGCGACCGAAATATAAGAGCTGAGCTTCTTGAATCTCTCGGTGATCAGAACGATGACAACAGCGGATACGAACGGTGCGAAGAGAATAATCCAGGGGCTGAGGTTCATTCGTCAGAATTTCAAGGTGTTCATGTCCTCGACATGGGTGGTTTGCTTGGCCCGGAACAGCGCTACGATAATGGCCAGTCCGACGGTGACTTCAGCAGCAGCGACGGTGATGATGAAAAACACCAGAACCTGCCCATTGTAGTCCGGGAGGCCGTCGTGCACGTTGTACCTTGAAAATCCGATCAGCGAAAGATTGGCTGCGTTGAGCATCAGCTCCAACGCCATGAAAATGATGATGACGTTCCGCCGGAGAAGAACTCCGGCGAATCCAATGGCGAACAACAGGCCACTGGCAAATAGATAATCATTAAGCGTAACCATCGGTTATTTCAGCTCCCGCTTGCTAAGAATCACTACGCCGATCGTCGCGACCAGGATCAGTGTTCCCACCACCTGCAGCGCAACATTGTACTGCTGGAAAAGGACCATGCCGACGTGCCAGACATCACCTTGGGGACCCTGCGCGATGGGCGGAAACTTGGCATTCCCTCCGTCGAATCCGTAACAAACATCAGACAGGACCTTGATAAAAAGGATGATCACCACAAACCCCCCACAAACGGCCGGAAAATTGACGTGGCGACGGCTCTCGGCCTTAAGGTCCAGGAGCATGATGATGAAAAGAAATAGCACCATGACCGCCCCCGCGTATACGAGGATCTGGATCACTCCGATAAAATATGCATCGAGCGATACATAAAGAGCAGCTAATGCGAGAAAGGAAACGACAAGACTCAGCGCGCTCGCGACCGGGTTGCGGTTAAGCACCACCATCCCGCCGAAGAAAAGCATCATCGCAACGAAAATCCAGAAAAGTATAGGTGACATCCGGCTACTTTTTGTCGTTCCACTTGTTAACCAGGCCGGTCATTACACCGCCGAGTTCGTAAAGCTTTTGCTTGTTGTGCACCATCTCCTGCCTTGTCAGGCCGGTGATTGCGTAGTCTTTTCGCAGGAAGATGGCTTGTTCCGGGCAAACCTCTTCGCACAGACCGCAGTAGATGCAGCGTATCATGTCGATCTCGAATTCTTGCGGAAATTTCTCGACCTTGCGCCACCGGTTTTCTACCGGGATTTCCCCTGGATGAATGGTGATCGCGCGCGGCGGACAGATAAACTCGCAAAGCTGACAAGCGACGCAGCGCTCCCGGCCATGCTCATCCGTCACCAGGGTGGGTGCACCGCGGTAGTGAGGGGGTAAACTCTGGTCCCATTTTTCCTCAGGGTACTGCATGGTGACCTTCTTCTTGCCGGAAAGAATATTGAGGAAGTGACGGATGGTAATTCCCAGGCCCGTCATAATGGCAGGCAGATAGGCCTTTTCAGCAAAGGTCAGTTTTGGACGGCTAACAGTGTACGCCATAACACTAGCTTCTTATTTTCGCATGAAAGGCAGAATGATTGCGACGATAAACACGTTCACCAAAGCGATCTCGATGAAGAAATACCAGCCGAGCCTCATCAATTGATCGTACCGGAAGCGGGGCAGCGTCCAGCGAACCCAGATAAAAAAGAAGAGGAGAAGAGCCACCTTGACGAAGAAAGCCGTGATGTGGATGAGTCCAAGTAATATGCCCCAAATCGAGTAGGGATTATGGAGCGTAGTCGGCAGGAACGGAACATGCCATGCACCAAAGAAAAGGGTCACTATTACCGCCGAACCGGTAATCATCGCAGCGTACTCTCCGAGGAAGAAGAGTGCGAATTTCATCGATGAATACTCGGTGTGATATCCGCCGACCAGCTCGGTCTCCGCTTCCGGCAGGTCAAACGGCAAACGGTTGGTCTCGGCGAACATCGAGATCGTAAAAACGATAAAGGAAACAAACAACGGAACCCAGAGAATGATTTTCAGGATATCAATTGATTGCACGATCTCGTGAAAATTGATGCTGGGAGGGAACAGGCTGAATCCTTTGATCCAGAGGGGAGAAATAAACCAACCATGGTCGATCTGGTATTGGACGATGCTCGGAAGATTCAGAGTCCGGCAGATCATGAAAATCGGGATGACGGACAAGGCCAGGGAAAGCTCGTAAGAAATCATCTGCGAGGTGGAGCGGATTCCACCGAGGAAGGGATACTTCGAGTTAGAGGACCATCCGGCCAAAACAATGCCGTAGACGCCAAGAGAAGAAACAGCGAAGACCCAAAGAACGCCGACGTCAACATTCGCGACGACCATCGGCTCGCCCCACAGCTGGCTCCCAAACGGAATCACGGCGAGTGCCATCATCGATGGTGCCATGGCGCAAGCCGGCGCCAACCAGTAATAGAACTTGTTAACGTGAGCTGGCGTAAAATCTTCCTTCAACAATAACTTTACGGCGTCCGCGATCGGTTGAACGAGCCCGTAGATTCCGACGCGGTTTGGGCCTACCCGATCCTGAATCAACGCGCTAACGCGTCGCTCGGCGTAGACCGTATACGAAACCATCGGGAGGATGATCAAGAATATCAGCCCGATGGTCTTGGCTAAAGAGACCAGGATGATAAACAGAATATCGGTCATACTGTCACGGCCGCCGCCCGGGCCTCCTCCGTCTCGTCGACCAGCTGCACGCCTGTGTCACCGATCCTACTGAAGGATAGGCCTTTCATTTCGGGAATCGTATCCGCAATTTGTTTAAAGACGTCCTCGATAAGATAGATCCCGTTCGATCCGGTCAACTGTTGAATCAGGTCACGAATAATTTCCCAGTCATCCCTGGCCTCTCCTGGCGGCTGCAAGGCTCGATTCAAACGCTGCAGCCGACCTTTAATATTAATCATCGTACCCCGCTTTTCAGGGAAAGCACAGGCAGGAAGCAACACACTCGCACTGCGTGTGGTTTCGTTCGGCAGAATGCCGACGACGATCAACGTTGACAGCTTCTTAAGCTGGCTGGCTGTCAGCCCGATCTGCGTTAAATCTTCACCGAGAGCCACCACTGCTTTGATCTCACCAGATCCGATACTTTCAGCAATTTCCTGCAGCTTGGCACCAGGATTTTCGCCCGTTACTCCAAAAAGCTGCGCGCCCAGCGTGTTTGGATTACGATCCGCACTCATGAGAAGGTCATCAGCTTCCCCGAATCTGGGAACAATGTCGTGATAGGTCGTGCCGAGCGAATCGATCAATTTTTTCGCTAGCCACAGTTCCTCATTTGTCATCTTCGCGGAAGCAACGACCGCGACTCCGTCTTTCTGATATTGTTTCAGCTCTTCCCCGGCTTTCGCGAGAGCGCTTCGCCAGGAGACGTTTGCCAAACCCTGGCTGTCCCGCACCTGCGGGATTTTGAGTCGTTCGGCGGAATTGATATAGTGAAAATTCAAACGGCCGTAGTCGCACATCCAGTCAGAATTAACCGCGTTATTTTCCCTGGGTGTCTGCCGATAGATCACATTCTCCCGGGTCCCGATGATGGTGTTGCAACCCGTGGCACAGCTCGTACAGATGCTTTTGGTTTCTTTGAGAAACCAGACTCGCATTTTGAATCGAAAATCTGTGCTCGTCAGAGCCCCCACAGGACAAATATCCACGGTGTTTAGGGAATAATTGCTGTCCAGCAGTTTCCCTGGATGGGCGGTGAGATAGGTATGGCTTCCGCGGCTGGCGAATCCTAGCACATCGTCATGTGCGACCTCTTTCATGAACCTGATACAGCGAGAGCAGAGAATACAGCGTTCATCATCGAGGGTAACCCGTGGACCGAGCTCGACCCGTTTCGGTTTTTTGACTTTTTCCTCCAGAAATCGGGAGCCTGAGGTGCCAAACTCGACGCTGTATTCCTGGAGCTGACATTCGCCGGCCTGGTCGCAAATCGGGCAATCCAGCGGATGATTGATTAAAAGAAACTCCATCACTCCGTTCCGGCATTCCCGTGTCAGCGGTGAATCTGTCCGGACCCCCATGCCTTCGGCGATATCTTGAGCACAAGATATTTGAGGACGCGGGATCCAACTGATAACTGGTTTGCCGTCCGGACCCAAGTCCGGTTTTCGATCGGGGCCCAGCTTGGGCATACCCATCTCAATGAGGCACATACGGCAATTGCCTGGCGAACTCAGTTTAGGATGGTAGCAGTAGTGGGGCACAAACTTTCCGGCTTGAGCGCATGCTTCAATGACACGAGTGCCCTTTTTGAACTGGTACCAGATACCGTCGATCTGAACGTTGAGAAGGTCGGTTGGTTCGCTCATTGTGAATCGTCAGTGGTTAGTAGACCCGTTTTCACTTCCCTTTTTGCCCGCGGTCGCGGCAAACTCATCTCGAAACTTGTCGATAAAGCTTTGGGTAGGCCACGCACAGGCTTCTCCGAATGCACAGATGGTCCGCCCGGCGATGTTGTCCGCAACAGTCTTAAGCGTGTCAGTGTCTTGTTCAACACCTCCTCCCTGGAGCATTCGTTCCGTTATCTTTTTCATCCAGAGAGAACCTTCGCGGCATGGTGTGCACTGGCCGCAGCTCTCATGCGCGTAGAACTCGTTGATGTTGTTAAGCGCCCAAACCATGTCCCGCGTGTCATCCATCACGATAACCCCTCCGGACCCCGCCATTGAGCCTGCCGCGGCGAGGGTATCGAAATCGATAGGGATATCCTCGAGTCCCATTTCAAGCTCTACCGTTGTTCCGTCGGGCTGCTTCGCCTTGATTTTATAGCGGTCCTTGGCGTTCAACACCTTTGCGGAGCTCCCTCCTGGAATGACCGCCTTAAGCGTTCGGCCAGGCTTCATGCCGCCACAAATATCGTTGATCAGTTCGCCGATCGTGATGCCCCCAACCTCGAATTCGTAATAACCGGGCTGCTGGACATCTCCGCTCACGCAAAGCAGCCGGGTACCAGTGTTGTTCGGTTTTCCCATCTTTGCGTATTCGGCGCCGCCGATTCGGACGATATGCTTCACATTGCATAACGTTTCCACATTGTTAACAATGGTCGGGCACATGTACAGGCCGAGCACAGCCGGAAAGTAGGGCGGCTTGATGCGCGGATACGGACGTTTTCCTTCCATTGATTCAATTAGACCGGTTTCTTCTCCGCAAATGTAAGCTCCGGCGCCCCGGAAAACGTAGATCTCTAAATCGAATCCTGAACCCAGAATATTCTTCCCGAGAAATCCTTGTTCTTTTGCCTCGGCCAGAGCGTGTTCAAGGATTTTTGCTCCTTCAGGAAACTCACCGCGGATATAGATGTAGGCTAGTCGCGCGTTAACCGCGTAACAGGAAATGATCATTCCCTCGAGTAACTGATGTGGGTCCTGGTGAATGATGTAACGATCTTTAAACGTCCCCGGCTCAGACTCATCCGCGTTGCAAATCAGATAAACCGGCTTCGAGCCGCCCGGTTTGATAAAGCCCCATTTCACACCGCAGGGGAACCCAGCGCCACCTCGTCCTCGCAAACCGGAGGCTTTCACCTCATTCACGATTTGCTCCGGCTTCATGGTGAACGCTTTTTTTAACTCTTCGTAACCGCCGTCGTGGAGATAGCACTCGATGTCATTCGTCCAACCTGGGCGATCGATATTTTTGAATATGATCCGCTTTTCACGCGGATGTGGAGTGCGAGTGGTCGAGGCCATGGCTACTGATATTTTTCGAGTAATTGAGGGACTTCCTCCTGGGACACCGCTTCGTAGAAATCATCGTTGATCATGCAAACCGGTCCAAATCCGCAGCTGGCAAGGCACTCCACGAACTCGATGCTGTACTTACCGTCTTCACTCTTCAAGAGGTGAGTTCCGTGCCCATTGTGTTGGCGGTCGATTCTGGCGTATTTGCAGAAAGTGTCCAGCAGTTCGTAGCTGCCTGCCATGGCGCAGGAGAGGGTCCGGCAGACTCGGATGTGATGCTTCCCAGCCGGTTCCCGCCGAATCATTGGATAGAAAGTCACCAGTTCCAGCACGTTAATCGGTTCGAGGCCGAGTTTCTTGGCGACCCATTCGATCGCAGCTTCGTCAATGTAGCCTAACTGTTCCTGAATAAGGTGGAGTAACGGCAACGTCGCGCTGCGTTTGGAAACCGGGTACTGGGTGATCGCTTCGTCGATCTTCGTTTCAAGTTCGGCCGGAATATCCATCTTCACTTCTCCTTCAGTTTTTCGGGCGCGTTGATCAGGCGACCGTTCTGGAAATGGAGTACGACGGTTTCTCCGTTCTGATTGTAGTAATAGCGGGTGATCGTCATCGTCTTTTTCTGTGTTTCCAGTTCCAGGTCCACTTTCTCTGTCCTATCCGGATTTCCGAGGATCGACTCGACCTCCTTCTGGGACATATTAGGCTTCAGTTGCTCCAGATTTCGGTTGGCGAACTCTCTTTGGCAGCCGTCGATTGCCAGAACCGCGGCCACGACCAGAATGAGCTCACCACGTTGCATTGCTATCGGTCGGACTCGCCCATCACGAAGTCCAGGCTACCGAGAATTGCGACCACATCACTCATCATATGGCCGGGAAGAATTTTCGGCAGGATGCTCAGATTCACGAACGACGGGGCCCGAATCTTTAACCGGTGAGGGACACCGCCTCCCCGGCTATTGACATAAAACCCAAGCTCTCCCTTCGGATTTTCCGCGCCGAAATAGACTTCCCCTGGCGGCGCGTGCACTCCCTCAGTGTGAATAATAAAGTGGTGAATCAACTGCTCCATCTTCATCAAAACCGCCGGCTTATCGGGAGGAAGATTTTTTGGATCCTGTACCATGACCGGTCCTTCGGGCAATTTCTCAATCGCCTGATGCAAGATTTTGACGCTCTGACGCATCTCTTCAAATCGAATCAGGTAGCGATCATAGGCATCGCCAACCGTCCCGATTGGGATATCGAAATCGTAGTTTTGGTAGTCTAGGTACGGCTGGGCTTTTCGGACGTCGTACTCAATGCCGCTACCGCGGATGTTCGGTCCGGTTATACCGTAAGAGATGGCATCTTCCTTGGAAATCACGCCCAGATCTTTAGTGCGATCGACCCAAATGCGGTTGCGCGTAAGAAGCTTATCGAGCTCGTTCAAGTGCGGGTTGAACCCTTCCAAAAACGTCTTAAGCGCCGGGATGAATCCATCGGGCAGATCACGCGTCATTCCGCCTATTCGCGTGTAGGAGGTAGTGAAGCGGGCGCCGGTCAGCAACTCGATCAAATCATAGAGTTTTTCGCGCTCCGTAAACGTGTAAAGGAAAACCGTCATAGCCCCTACATCCATGGCAAACGCACCGATGCCCAGAAGATGAGCTGAGATTCGTGCTATTTCACAACAGAGAACTCGAATCGCTTTCCCGCGCGGAGGCAATTCCCAACCCATCAATTTTTCGACTGCGAGGGCGTATGCGACGTTGTTGGCCAGGGGAGCTAGATAATCCAGCCGATCCGTGTAGGGAACAAACTGGTTGTACTGCATGTTTTCCGCGATCTTTTCGTCACCGCGGTGAAGATAACCTACGTCGGGGTCGGCTTTGGTGATTATTTCTCCATCCAGCTCCAGCACGATACGCAAAACGCCATGGGTGGCCGGATGAGAAGGCCCCATATTGATCGTGAGTTTTTCGCCCAATAGTTCGGAATCGCTGATGGCCTCCAGCGATCTGGACGCGCGAGCTAGCGTATCAGGCGTTACGATATCGCGAGTGGTGGTTGCCATGGCGAAAAACTGAAGGCCTTTTCAACATAAGTTTTTCTTATTTACGCCCGCAAGCGATTATTTGTGAAATAATTCACCAGCCTCGTATAAGGGAACGGGTAACAGCGGGTTCAGGTAATATACTTGGGCGCACAGGAGAGACTTGAACCCGCCGAGCCCGCTGTTACCTGTTCCCTTTAAAGCGACTATGGAGACTGCGACGCAAATTAGCCCTGGGTTGCCGACGGTGGTTATTATCGGTGGCGGTTTTGGTGGATTGTACGCCGCGAAAGCGTTGGCTAATCAGCCGGTCCAAGTGACGTTGATCGATCGGACCAATCATCATCTATTTCAGCCGTTGCTGTATCAAGTTGCTACGGCCGGTCTATCCCCGGGCGAAATTGCCCAGCCGATTCGGCATATTCTAAAGGAGTCACAGAATATTTCTGTCATCATGGGAGTTGTGGAAGGGGTCGATGCGCGCGCAAACGCCGTCCGGACAAAGGCGAAAGAATATCCTTTTGATTTTCTGATCATTGCTGCTGGTGCGCGGCATTCGTATTTCGGTCACGACGAATGGGAAATGTTTGCGCCCGGACTTAAGACTTTACCGGACGCGCTCGAATTGCGCCGCCGAATTCTGAGTGCGTTCGAGATTGCCGAAACTGCTCCGGACGAAAGAGTGCGCGAGGCTGCCTTAACCTTCGTCGTGATCGGTGCTGGTCCGACTGGAGTGGAGATGGCCGGCGCCATTTCTGAATTGGCAAAACGAACTCTAGTGGACGACTTTCGGCAGATCAGGACGGGACATGCGCGCATCATTTTGCTGGATGCAGCGTCGAGGATCCTTCCGAGTTTCACCCCGGGCCTTTCGAATTCGGCGAATAAGCAACTCAAACAGATGGGGGTCGAGGTGCGCGTCGAGACGAAGGTGCTAAGTGTCACCGCTGAGGGAGTTCGACTGGAGAACGAGTTTATCTCGACCCGAACGGTGATCTGGGCGGCTGGGAACTCGGCTTCGCCTTTAGCCGGACA
>DASZGG010000285.1:0-7391 GCA_035939025.1 Chthoniobacterales bacterium
GCTTGTGATGCCAAGTGCCAGCGCAGCAGCTGCCTTTGCCCAAACTTGGTTGACTTCTACCAGGCAGGAAAGAAGTCGCTTGAATTCTTCTGAGTTTTCTTTCTTCGCGACGACATAACTCCAAGGTTGCTCGTTGAAGGACGAGGGTGCCCAACGCGCTGCTTCGAAGAGCGATCGCAGGTCCTCATCGCTAACTGACCGTTCCTCGAAACAGTAAGGGCTCCAGCGTTTCGCAATGAGCTCGTGGATTGGGTAATCAGCGGTTGCATTCATTCATAGTCCCTTCGTTTTTTATGGCTTTGGCTATCTCGACAATGTTCTGACGATCATCAGAACTCCGTTGCACACGATTGCACAGACGGCGAAAAAAATCAGCTTCGTGACTCACGTGCTCAGGCAGCGGAATCCTCCAGCTAGGTAAGCGAAAGCTCCAGCTTTTGCCGTCTGTCTTGATCAGGAGGCAAAATAAGGAGGCAAAAGCTGGAGCTTTCGCTTACGTAGCCCGGGAATTTGAAGAGCGCCGCTTACTTGCGGCTGATAGCGTGGCTTACGATCGCCTGCGCCTGCTCCACGATAGCGGCTAGATGGTCGGCGCTTTTAAGACTCTCGGCGTAGAGTTTGTAGATGTGCTCCGTGCCTGAGGGGCGCGCTGCGAACCAGCCGCTGGTGGAGACGACTTTCAATCCTCCGATTGGGGCGTTGTTGCCGAGAGCGCGCGTGAGTTTCGCGGTGATCGGTTCTCCTGCAAGTTCGGTAGCGGTGACGGCCTCGGGGGAGAGTTTCTTGAGGAGGTTTTTCTGCTCGGGCGTGGCCGAGGCGTCAATCCGGGTGTAATACGGGGTACCGAACTTGGCGACCAGCTGTTGGTAATGCACGCCGGGATCCGCGCCTGTGCGCGCGGTGATTTCCGCCGCGAGCAGACCCAGGATGAGGCCATCTTTATCCGTGGTCCAGACTGCGCCGTCGCGCCGTAGGAAACTGGCGCCGGCGCTTTCCTCGCCGCCGAAACAACATGCACCGTCAAACAAGCCGGGCGTGAACCATTTGAAGCCGACCGGCACCTCCCAAAGCTTGCGACCAAGGCTGGCAACAACCCGATCGATGAGACAGCTGCTCACGAGCGTTTTGCCAACGACCGCGCTCTCAGGCCATTGTGGGCGGTTTTTAAGGAGATAACCGATGGCGACGGCGAGGTAATGGTTCGGATTGAGAAGGCCGGCGGAAGGAGCAACGATGCCATGCCGGTCGGCATCGGGATCGTTGGCGAAGGCGATGTCGAAGCGATCCTTGAGTTGGACCAGCCCGGCCATTGCCCAGGGGCTGGAGCAATCCATCCTGATTTTGCCGTCATGATCAACGGTCATGAACGCGAAAGTTGGGTCGATTTTCGGGTTCACGACAGTAATATCGACGCCGTAGCGCTCGGCCAGTGGCTCCCAGTAAGCCGCCGCTGCGCCCCCGAGCGGATCGACGCCAATCTTCACGCCGGCAGAGCGGATGGCTTCGAGATCAATGACGTTTGCAAGGTCCTCTACGTAAGGCACGACGAAGTCCTGCGCGTGGGTTGTCGACGCCTTAAGGGCGGCGCCGACGCGTTTAACGCCTGCATTACCGGCGCGAAGGAGTTCGTTGGCGCGGTTTTGAATCCAGTCAGTAACATCGGTGTCGGCGGGACCACCGTTTGGAGGGTTGTATTTGAAGCCGCCGTCGCTGGGGGGGTTGTGTGACGGGGTAACGACGATGCCATCGGCGAGGCCTGCAGATCGGCCCCGATTCTGAGTAAGAATGGCGCGCGAAATGACCGGAGTCGGTGTAAAATCGTCGTCACGCTGGATGAAAGTTTCCACCTGGTTGGCCGCTAGCACCTCGAGCGCGATGCGTTCGGCAGGCCGGGAAAGTGCGTGGGTGTCTTTGCCCATGAACAGCGGCCCTGTGATTCCCTGGGTAGCCCGGTATTCGCAGATGGCTTGGGTGATGGCGAGAATGTGCGATTCGGTAAACGTCGCATTCAAGCTGGTGCCGCGATGCCCGCTCGTGCCAAAGCTAACGAGCTGATTTGGGTCGTCAGGATCGGGTTTTGCCTGGTAGAAGGCTGCTTCGAGCTGGGCCACATCGATTAGAAGGTCTTTCGGTGCGGGTTTGCCTGCTAGCGGATGTCTGCTCATAAGACCGGGGTGAGGGTGACTGGTTTTTGGGCTACGGACAGGATTCGATCAATGCCCGTTGAACATATAGCCAGAGACTCAGTCTGGTGCAAATGATCGCGAACGCGGCGGCAGAAATGTAAGCCCAGGCAAGCGAACTCAGTTCTTTGCCGCCTGCGCCTCAGATCTTAGTTGCTCGTCGATTTGGAGCAATTGCCGATACCCGTACTGCCTCCAGTCAAGATTCCGGCCGTATTGGCGATTAATTCCATTGGCGAGTTCGATGCGACTTTCGAGATCGCACAGCTCGACAAAGGTGAACTGCCGATAGTCCAGGTTGACGCCAGATTTCTGGGCAATGCTATCGGCTTCGTCCAAGCGGTTTTTGATATCGAAAAGCTCGGCGATTGAAAGCGATGGGCTGACGACGTTGCCGTATGCCTGATAAATCTCATTGGCGAGTGCGATTCTCGCCTCGGAGTCATAGGGCGTTTGCGCAGAGCTCTGACGCGCAAGCGCCAAGAGAGCAACGGAAATCGCTGCTATCAGTGCGACTTTTCTCATCTTAGTACGTCCCGCTGCCATGCCGAATACTTAAAAGTACGGAATTTTGACGCAGGACTTTAGCACCGCTTCGAACTCTTTGTTGCGAAAAATAGTCCCGAGCCGCTGATGGCATGTTACGCCGGTCACCGTCTGCCGCCGGGCCTTGATCGGATCTCCCGAGCTTGAGATTTGCAAAGTTGGATTTTGCGCAGTGGCAAAATCTGCTCGCAGCAAATCAAAATTGCTGTACTTGCTAAATCGAAATGAAAAAAAAATCACTTACCACATTAACCATAGTTGTCGCAACATTGTCCTTCGCGATGGTTCGGCCAACCGTGGCTATTAGCGTTTCAAATCTGCCAAACACGGGACAGCTATTATCCGGCTGGGGAAATCCCAAAAAGGATATCTTGATGCCAACCCATCCTTCGAAGATAAGCGAAGACATCTTGATGCCGACGCATCCTGCAAAGGTAAGGGAAGATGTGTTGATGCCAACGCATCCTTAGGCGTGAGCGAAATGTGCCGTCGGCTGGGGAAGCGTGTCGGCCTATTGGCGTATCGGCGTCTGGGAAGGCTGCTTTTGACGCTTTGGAGACGCCGACACGCCGACTCGCCGATACGCCGATACGTTTCCCCTTTGGTGTGCGCCGCCGTGATTCTGCCATTCGTCGGCAAATGGTTGCAACTGCGTGGTTGTCGGTGGCAAACCGCCGGCGAGCTGCCCCGAGCGGGCGGATGGCTTCCTTTTGTTGCTTGCTTTGACCGAAGGTGACTCTTAAGCTCCGATGGAACCAAAATAGGGATCCGTTGGGATTTCATGATCAACATGGGAAAATACGAGTAGCTGTTCTGTGGAGCTGATCTATGCCTAAGTATTTGGCCGTGGCTTCCTATACATCGGAAGGAATAAAGGGCCTGACCAGGGCGGGGGGATCATCGCGACGGGCTGTTGTCGATAAATTGCTAAGGAGTCTAGGCGGGCACCTGGAGGCGTTCTATTTCGCGTTTGGCGAAAACGACGCTTATCTCATACTTGATGTGCCGGACAACCTGACTGCGGCAGCCATCTCACTTGCCGTAGCTGGAGCCGGGGCGACGCGGATGAAAACAATCGAACTTCTTACGCCGGAAGAGATCGATGAGGCGATGAAAAAGCAGGTTCACTACGAGCCACCTGGGTAACCGGGGAGATTATGCTCTATAAGGATGGCATTCCGCTCACGAAAACGGCCCCGGATTTTCTATGCTGCGTATTCGCCCGATCCGCGGCCGGGCTGCGGATGCTGCGGATGTTTGCTGGTTCCGTTGTTGATCCTGCTCTTATTGTTTCTGCGCTGCGCGGAGTTGTTTGCCAGGACGCTCCTGAGGCGGCTTTAGCCTGCGTCGCTGACAAATCTCCAAGGATTTCAGGAGTTCAGGAGTAGGAGTCAGGAGTTCCGTGGTGAGAACGGATGCTAGCTTCGAATCAATTGCCATGCGTAAGCCCGTTCATCACCTTCCACAGGCCGAAAAGCCGCCGTCTCATTCTGCAACTCCTGAACTCCGGCAACTCCTGTTCTCTTGACTTTTAGGATGCAAATATGCGGGCTAGAAAAAGTGAATAGTTGTTTCCAGCCGGATATACGGCGCGCCCCTCGTTTTAATATCGGGCCCGATTCGAAAGTAGTTGAACTCGCGCTGAAAAGTCCAGCCGGCAGTCGCTTCAATCGATATACCTTTCTTCACGGTGTAACTAATCCCGGTTCCGGTCCGAATTTCTGTATATTCCAGGAGCGCTTCGTTAGTCCGAGTGTCGTTTGTTGGCCCGTTCCGATAGGTGCCTCCGGCGTATTGGCCCGCGAGGAAAAATTCGACAGAATCATTTGGGGTGTAGCTGAACCGAGGCTCGGGAAAAACCGCCCTTAAGTTGAGCTTGTCGTTGATCTCCCAATTGAAGCCGGCTACGGGGAAAATAGGGATCTGCTGAAAACGATCTGCGCTGAAGCCGAGCACGAGATGAACCTGCTTAAGAACCTTGAAACCGAAAGCAACCCGAATTGGGATATCAAACGAATTTTCAGTGATGTAATCCCGTGTGTAATAGAACCCGGGTTCGATCTTCAATAGGGGAAAGAATTCATCCCCGTCCCAGTAGGAAACGGCAATTTCTGCTGCCACGCTCGTCATGGCATAAGGGAATAGGCTGTTCGAACGCGAGAATGCGAACCGCTCGGAATCGAGCCCAAGTTGAAGAGAGTACTTGTCGAACAACGTGACGTCGCGAAGAACCTCAATCTCGTAATGGTACCCTGCCTGAGGGCCGAAACTAGAGTATTTTTGAATTGAGCTGCCGAAGGTATAGTCGGAATCCAGATCAAACGACCAAATGGGGGTTCCTCCGTTGTTTGTCTGAGTACCCAGGGACGGCTGAAGGGCTGTTCGCTCTCCTGCCTGAACGCTTGCAGCCAAAAGCAGCGAGGCACAAAGAAGCATCCATCCACCCATTTTGAACACGACGTAACCCAAGGGATTTAGGAGACGGTGCACTAACATCCGAGCGCCCTCCGCACGCCAGATTCTAATTCCACCGGAAAAGGACGACGACCCATCCAGCCGACATGTCCGTCTGGACGCAGCAGCGCAGCGGCCCCGCCGTTGACCCCCCATGAGTTCCACAGAAACCCGTTCGACCCGTCGCGGTAAGCATCGGGCTGACTGGGAGCCTCGGAGGATGAGAATATCACGATCTTAAGGTCGCGGATATTTGTGAAGAACTGCGCCACTCGAGGGACGTCCCAACTTGGCAACTTCCCATCGTCGAATAGCAGCAACACCGGTTGAGGACCTGCCAGATCCAGCAACCGCACCGAGCTGCCGTTGGGCGCGATCAAGTCGCCGTCGGGCGCGCGACGCCCAATCCAGGCGCCGCTTCCGGACACCAGCGGCGAACGTCTGTAAGCTGTGTCGAGCATTCCGATCCTGGGAGCAAAATGGGTAATTAAGCCGAGTCGTGGACCAGCGCGGACCAAAGCTCGAACGGCCTTTTGCACAAAACCAGGTGCGAGCAATCCGAACCGGGTGAGGAAATCGGTGTAACGACCCACGTTCTTGATAACCGTCTCACGGCGCTCAACCTCATAGGAAGCGAGCAGAGTCTCCGCTTCCGCACCTGCAAGCAGGCGAGCTAGTTTCCAAGCGAGATTATGCGCATCATGTATTCCACTGTTCATCCCTTGGCCTCCGGCGGGACTATTGATGTGCCCCGCATCTCCAGCAAGAAGGACGCGTTCCCGCCGAAAATGAGGACTCGTCCGAGAATGAATTTGAAAAACGCTGGACCAGAGGTGCTCGTGGGAACCAGCGCCGAAAAGCTGGTTCACTCGCTGGTCAATAGCAGAACTCTCCAAGGCAGTCTGCTCGGTTTCATTTTCCTTGAGCGTCGATATGATGCGCCAATGTTCGGCCTGGTAACGCAAAGCTGCCAAAACATGCCCTCGGACAGGCGCAAAGCGTGGCCAAGGGAGTTGATCCCTGTCATCCCGGATGCGGATATCGGCAAGTAGCACCCGAGAAGGATAAGTCTTCCCCTGCAGCTCCCATCCAAGAGAATTGCGCACGGTGCTATGAGCGCCGTCGCAACCAACGAGATATTGACCGTGGTAGTGCTGAGCCGCACCGTCCGGGCCTGCAACCTCTACGGAAACGCCATTGGTATCTTGCTCGAAGCTCACGACTTTGTGCCCCAGAAGCGCCGTGGTTAATCCCGTAGCTTGCGTTGCTTCCAGCAGCAAGGTTTCGGTGCGGTTCTGTGGCAAGATCAAAATTCCCGGTGTGGCACTCAGTTGGGCAAAAACGCTGAGATTTACTTCTGCGACGGGTTCTGTTTGACCGGCGACCCAGAAATCGACTTTCGTAAGCAGTGTACCTGCCGATAAAAATCGCTCATAAATTCCCCATCCGCGGAAGATCTCTAAGGTGCGCGGCAGGATGCCCAGCGCCCGGGAATGCGGGTCGGGCGCAGGTCTCGATTCGAACATGATTGAGCGCACGCCATGGCGTGCCAGGCCAAGGGCGAGAGCCAAACCGACTGGACCGCCTCCAACGATAAGAACGGGTGATTCATTCATGACCGGAGGAAACGTACGCGAAAGTCCTGCTTTTGCTCGTTGGTTATCAACGAAGAGCTATCCGCAGATTACGAATCTTTGTCGCAAGAGAAACCCCTGGCTTTAGCTCGCAAAATTGGCAAGACGGCCGGAGCGAACAGCTTTTCCATGTCTCGATTTTGCGTGCTCGCGACTTCTTCAAAGATCTTTCCGTTCCTGAACCGCAAGAAATGTACGTCCAGAAAATCGAAATTTTGTCCGGTTGCCTTTACGCCCCATAAATCGTATCGGAAATTGCGAACGCCCTTTATTCGGATTACAGCGAATTCCTCTCCGCAATAAGAATCTTCAATGGTGAATGAGCTAACGGGAATGGCTGTGCAAAAAGCGTGTATGAGTTCTGAATAGACTTCTAGGCCTCTAATCGCTCCCGAACGACTCAAACCGGTGTAAACACAGAGGTCGGGATCAGCAATCTGCTTGGCTACTGAGACATCCCCGTGGACCAGAAACTCAATGACATATTTTTTGGCGGAATCGACGTTAGCTTGTTCCATGGACATCCAGATCTGACAGGTCAAGTGATGCGGTGGGCCGGATCGCAGTAGGAACG
>DASZGG010000286.1:0-8535 GCA_035939025.1 Chthoniobacterales bacterium
GAGCGAGATCAATCGAAGAGTCCCAACAAGGCCAATTGAAAAGTAACAAGCAGCGCAACTCGCGTTCTCGAGATAGAAGAAGCCGTGATACTCGGTAAAAGGGAAAAACTATTTCAATCGCATCCTGGGCCTTCGCGCCATACGTAGGCCAGGAATAATACAACATAAATGTTTTAAGTTTTCGTATTCGAAATTTTTGTCACTCCCATCATCGAATCGGTGCGCACACCTGCGCGAATCACACCGTACCCTACGGGACGGCTCTTTTGGGGTGACGCTGTCCCAGGCACTTCGTGCCAGGCTACGATCGCACCGTCCCTCCGGGACATTTCGCAACAGGCTTTAGTTAGCTGCGGCCGGGAAGCGCGCCGGATCGCGAAGGGTTGGAAGGGCTGCCGGATATCAAAAGAATGTCGGGCAAAGCAGCACTCGAAGCGTCTTGTGGAAAAACGGCGACGGTGAAATTTTATTGGGCCTGGAAACAAATTGGCCTTGCGATTTCTAGAAAGTCTACTAAAAGAATAGACAATATGTTGAGAGGATATGGCCAGGAGAGGAGCCGAAGGCAGTGATCTTCTTTTTGGGGGAGACGCCAGATGGTTGGGGCATACCAGGTATTCACGGTATGCTGGCCGAGGACGAGCTTGACGGGTACGTTCAAGGAGCGGTCTATCTTATCCGCGGTCGCAATGAGAATTTGTTAATCGATTCAGGCAACTGGACTCTGCCGGAGTTCAACAACGGCATGGGTGAGTTCCTCGTAAACTTGCTCGACAAGGAGAGGAACAAACTCAAGTACATATACCTCACGCATTTCCACTATGATCATGTCGGGAACGCCGCTCTGCTGAAAGAGCGTTATGGCGCTCAGGTTTTGTGCCACCCTACCGACCGTCCGATCATCGAGGACCCTCTTTTCGTTACGCGGCCCGAGAATGTTACCCGCTTCGGCCTGACCCCGGAACAACTGCTCGAGGACTTCAACCTCGCAGCGGGTGAGAGCCTTGGGCTTTCAGACCCGGAGATAATCCGGAAGTATTGGAACTTCGCAGTCAAAGTCGATCGGACAGTCGAGGATGGAGACGCTCTCGAAGTCGGAGGCCTCAATCTCAAGGTGGTGCATCTGCCGGGACACGCTCCGGGCCAAATCGGTCTTTGGAACCAGAACACCCGGACGCTCTATGCCGCAGATTTGTTGCACTACCCGACTCCTCTCGGCCCATATCCGATAGGGGATGCGAAGGCGCATTCCAGGTCGATTCAGCGGTGCCTCGATTTCGCGCCTGAAATTCTATTGGAAGGGCATGGCCTTTCGGCCTATTCGGCAGCGAGTTCGCGTCGCAGACTGCTCCACATGCAGATACAGCAGCGCAACACACGCGAACGAATTCTATTGTTGCTCCGCCGGTGGCGCAGGCCGGCGGCAATTGCTGAGCTTCTTCCCGAGGTTTTGCCAATTAAGACAGATCTTGATTACCCAGTTTCGACCGGGATTGGTGAGGGTCGCGCGTACGCCAAGGCTTGCATCCAGTGCCACCTCGTCTGGCTGATCGAGGACGGCCTCGTTCAGCGCGTCAAGGAAGACGGAAAGATCACTTTCATAGCTAAGGGATAAGTCCCTGGCCTCTTTCACCTACCAATTCTCTAAAGAACGGAAGAATGCCAAAACAAATCAATCCAAAGTTGTTTCCAAACTATTCCGAAAGGCGGGTTGTTGATCGCCACATGGGCGAGCTCGATACCCACGGAATATCTCGACGCGATTTTCTGAGGCTCGCTTCTGCGGGCGCGGTGGCTTCAGCTACGGCGGTGAGTCTCGGTATACCGAGTGTCGCAATTGCAGACCCGACCGGCAAAATGGCGCACCTGATGATGACGCTGCGCCTTGAATACGTGGTCAACGCTGATGCCGGCGCGCATGGCGCTGCTACCGCGCTGGGCTTGAATATTACTTCGCTCGACGGTCAACTCGATTCCGAGCGTCAGCTCAACCAATTCGAGCAGGAAGTGACGAGTGGTGTACAGGCCGTGATGCTTCATGCACCCGGCGGCGGATCGATCAAACGAATCGCGCAGCTGGCCAACGAGAATAAAGTTTGGTTCGACAACACTTGGGGCACCCTGCCATGGTTCACGCCATTTGACGCTGGCGAATATTATACGCTTTACGCGGTGCCGGAAGAGTTTTCCGCGCATCGAGCTGTTACAGCAGAAGTTTGCAAGGCCGTTGTAGCGAAGGACGGCGGCGGTAACATCGTTGGCGTCACGGGTGTCGAAGGCAATTCGACTGATCTGATTCGGTCGCGCGGTCGTGACGACGCGCTCAAGGATTTCCCAAAGGTGAAGCTTGTCGGTGAACTCCCGGGCAAGTGGAACCGCGAGGACTCGCAGAAGGCGATGGAGGACCTTCTCGCTCGTTACAAAGACATTTTCGGTGTGGTGGCGCAAAACGACGATGTGGCGGACGGCTGCATCTCGGCGTTGCGCGCGGGTGGACTAAAGCCAGGCGAAGATGTTTTCCTTTCTGGAGCTGACGGAACCACTAATGGTGCGCAGATGATTAAGCAGGGTCGCCTCCTCGCGACGAGCGCAAATGTTCCGGCCTACATGGGCGCTCTGCTGACGACGCGACTCTACGATGTGCTTCACGGGTGGCGCCCGCGCGCGTCTGAACGACTCATGAGTTGGCGTTCGATCACGATGACCAAAACTAACGTGGACGCCTACCTGGCCCGCTATGTGAACAACGGCGACGTGCCGCCGTTCGATTACAAGAAAATGTCGAAGGTTGAGCATCCCAACGATTGGGATCCGCAGGCAGAGCTCTTCCCTCTGGATGTCGATCTCGAATGGGGTGGCATTCCCAAGCCGCCGGGGTGGGCCTATCCGGCTGAGTACACTAAAGCGCGCGACAGCGGAGAAGCGCTGGCCGTCAAGGAGGAATACGCAGCGCACTACAAGATCGATTTCTTTGGTCCATCGCCTTTGAAAAAGGCCTGAGCGCGCAGCGCCATTCAGCTGGCCGCACGCACTTTTGGTTTTGCGCGCGGCAGGCGTGTTCGGTTGCCGATCAAAACGACGATCGCGATGATCCTATGGAAAGGCTAGGCGATGCTGGCAACGTAGAATCGCCTCTTTTGGCGGTTTCGGGGCTCACGAAACACTTCGGTCGAAACATCGCCCTGGATAGCGTCAGCTTTCGCGTTCATCGAAATGAAGTGATCGGCTTTGTGGGTGAGAACGGTGCGGGGAAGTCGACTTTATTGAACATCCTGAGCGGTATGCTCACTCAGGATGCAGGACAAATGTTTCTTTCTGGAGAGAAGTATCAACCAAACGGCTACGGCGCGGCCTGCAAGTTTGGAATCAGCAGAGTGTTTCAAGAACAGGCACTCATCCTGAACGTTCCCGTTTATGAGAACCTCTTACTTGGGCAGGAAAGTCGCTTTGTTAAAGCCGGTCTTTTCTTGGACCGGAAGCGAATGATCGCCGCTGCAGAACGAATGATCGAAGCGGCAGGGATTGATGTCGATGTTCGCCGAATTACCGGGGAGTACGATTTCTCGAGACGACAGGCGATCGAGATCGTACGAGCGTGCTTAACGCCGACTTACCTTCTGGGCATCCAACATCCCCTGGTGCTTCTCGATGAACCTACCTCGGCTCTCGATATAGAGGATGAGGCCGCTTTTTTCCGGTTGGTCGATCGTCTAAAGAGGCAGGGAGCCGTCGTGTTCGTATCGCACCGGCTGTCAGAAGTCCTGGCCATTAGCGATATGATTTATGTGCTGAAGGACGGACAATTGGTTGCAGCCGTCGAACCCGCCTCTGCGAACGAAACGATCTTGCATAGTCTTATGGTAGGTCGAGAACGGGCGAGCGACTACTACCATGAAAGTCGGCAGCGCAGGTTGAACCAAAGCCCGGCTTTGCTGGAAGTCAGAGGCTTGAACTGTCCAGGCAAATACCACGATGTTTCGATTACTGTTCACGCTGGCGAGATCGTTGGGATCGGCGGTTTGCTGGCGTCAGGTAAAGGTGCTCTTGGCAAGGGCATTGTCGGACTGGAACCGCCGGCGAGCGGCTCTGTCAGGCTCAACGGCTATGTCACAAATAAACCGGAAATCCGTCAACTTATTCGCGCCGGAATTGGCTACATTCCCGCGGAGCGATTGACCCAGGGATTGATCCCGCAGTTTCGGCTGTCTTGGAACGTATC
Organism: Chthoniobacterales bacterium; assembly: GCA_035939025.1. Taxonomy (GTDB): domain Bacteria; phylum Verrucomicrobiota; class Verrucomicrobiia; order Chthoniobacterales; family JAFAMB01; genus JAFAMB01. Next base: position 4,220 of record DASZGG010000286.1, read on the forward strand.
CATGGCGAGCGGGCATGACCTTTTCGCTGCCAGATCGGGACGCTGGTTCCGTCGCAAGGAAGAACGGTTAGCTTCCGAATATGTTACCAGGCTTTCAATCAAGTCAGGAGCGCCGAACGTCTTCTGTCATCAATTATCGGGCGGTAACCAGCAGAAGGTCGTTTTAGCGCGCTGGCTTTGTCGCAAACCCAAAATGCTGGTTTTGGATAATCCGACCCGAGGAATTGATGCCGGAGCCAAGGAGGAGATCTATCGCCTTATCCGCAACCTTACGCTGGAAGGTGTGGGAATTCTGTTGATCACCGACGAACTGCTGGAGCTTATCGGACTTTCCAATCGAATCATTATTATGCAATCCGGGCGTGTCGTTACGGTGTTAGATGCCGCTCCAGAAACAAAACCTTCGGAACACGATCTTTTGGCATTGATGCTTCCGGCTACGCCGCAAACGCTGACGCCCTCAAAATCTTGAGACTTTTAGCCGGTTCCGGCTGACCACGGATGTCCTCAAAATCACGAATCCACATCGATGCTAGCCTCTGGCTGCCGCTGGGAGTGGTGATCGTTTTAACAATTTTCTTTTCCCTCACATCAACCGCATTTGCGAGTATAAGAAACTTGACGATTGTCTCCGCCCAGGCCTCCACCCTTTTGATTGTGTGCATCGGGGCGACTTTCGTTGTCTTGATGGGAAGCATCGATCTGTCAGTGGGCGCTGTGGTCTTGTTAGTGGGCGCCGTCTGCGTAAAAATTCAAAATGGAACAGGAATTGGTGGATCGATTATCGTGGTCGCCGCCTTTCTTGGAGGTCTACTTGGGCTTCTCAATGGAATTATCTATGCGTACGGGGCAGTGCCATCCTTTGTCGTGACGTTGGGTAGCCTCTCGATCTTCAGTGGTGTCGCCTTACAGATCCTGGAGGGGAGGTCCATCAGCTTCGAGTCAGAGGCGTTGGATACCATAGCGATAGGCCAATGGATCCCTCCATTCCAAAATATAGCGCTCTGTGCAATAGCGATTTGGGGCGTCGGAGTTCTTATCGCCGAAAGGACTAGATTTGGTCGATATATGTACCTGATCGGCGGCGGAGAAAGTGTGGCAAGAAACTCGGGGATTCCCGTCAAGCGTTACAAAGTTTACGCGTTCACTTTGTCAGGACTTGTCGCGGGTCTCGGTGGATTACTGGCGGTGGCTCGTCTGGGTGCTGCGGGGCCTACCTTAGGGCAAGATCTTTTGCTAAACTCGTTAGCAGCGATCGTCGTTGGAGGTACTTCTCTATCAGGTGGTGTTGGTGGTCCCCACCGCACGTTGCTAGGAGTGTTAATCATTGCCATCCTGGACAATGGATTGAATTTGCTCGGTGTCAGTGCGTATCCGCAATTGGTAATCAAAGGGGCGGTGGTGATCGTGGCTGTGCTGGTGAGCCAGAACCGGCGACAAAGCGTGTTAATCAAATAATCCTCAACTCTTAAATTTCGTAGTTGAGCAGTGGCTCGATTCCACCCTGGAGAGGACCTGCGATACTTTGATTCCGATTTTTTTTCGAGACAATGTTGAGTAGAGCTCGCTCGTTTCTGACCAACGAGTCGGGCGGAACGCTCTCCATCAAGAAGACGTTTGCGGCGATCGTCGATCCAGATCCAATCACGGTCTCGCCCCCGAGGATCGTTGCGTTAGGATAGATCGTTACCCAGTCGCCCACATCAGGATGACGTTTTCCTCCCTTTTTGATTTTGCCTGCCTCGTCCTTCTGAAAACTGCGAGCACCCAGCGTGACCCCGTGATAAAGCTTCACATGGGAACCGATACGGCATGTTTCGCCGATCACCACTCCGGTGCCATGATCGATAAAAAAGGAGCTTCCAATTTCGGCGCCCGGATGAATGTCGATCCCCGTTCGGCCATGTGCCCATTCCGTCATGATTCGTGGAATGAGAGGCAGCTGGTCGCGGTAGAGGATATGAGCCAGGCGCTGGATCGCGATGGCTTCAATGCAGGGATAACTGACGATGATCTCGTCGTAACTGGTACTCGCGGGATCTCCCTCATAGGCGGCTTCGACGTCGGTCTGCAGAAGTTCGCGGATTGGCTGGAGCTCTCGAATCAGGTGAAAAACAATTTGGTCAGCGCGGCAACGAGGGCACTCGGGCTCCTTCAGGCGTAAACTCTTGAATGCCTCCACGCGTAGTCTCTCGACGATACTCAAAATGCGACCCGAGGTAATCTGCTGGACTTTTTCGGTCGCTATCGGCTCTTCGTCATGGAATCCGGGAAACAAGATCTGAAGCAAATCTTCACAGATCTGTGTGATAGCCCTTTTGGATGGCAGATTAGTGCCGTCGATGTTGTTGATACCCCCGATCTCTTGGTATGATTCAAGGATTTTTGCGATGATCGGCGTAACGCTGTCTTGCATGGCCAACGAGCGGTAGAGTAGATCAAGTTGGAGTTCCGCGCGAGTTCGGAAAATCAGTGGGTGCCGCCGCCGCTGGGGCGGGCTTACAGAAGAAAGCAAAGAGATTTACACAGAAGGCCACGAAGGACGCAAAGAGATGGGGGACCAACTTGGAGGGACAGGTCAAATATTGGCGTGGCACGTTTTTTGGACATGCCATGCCGGATCGCGCAGGAGCGCGTCCCTACCGGCGTCCAGTGTCGGGTCGCGCGATGTGACGTGCGCCTCCCAGCCCAGACCTCTCATCCCCTTTCGCGTGTTGAGCGGGCCTTTCAGCAGCTAGGCCGACGCCGCGCCTACTTGCGTAGCCTCCTTGACCTCTTCCAGTCGCCCGGTCCTTACATTGTAGATGTAGCCATAAATCGGAATCCGCTTTGGAACGAGAGGGTGCTCGCGGATGCGCCGGACGTCGTCGACCACGCTTGCTCGCGCATCCTCGAACGTTAACCAATCGATGCCACGCCCGACGGATGATCCCGGCTTGGAACCGATGTCGACCCAGCCGCTGCCAGTCAAACTCGCCGTTTCGAGGCTCTTCTCGAGCAGTTCGGACATAATTTCATTCGTGAATAACTCCATGCCGCAATCAGTATGATGAACGACAAACCATTCCCGGGTTCCGAGCAGTTTGTAAGAAATGACCAGGGAGCGAATGGCATCCTCGCTGGCGCGGCCGCCGGCGTTGCGGATGATGTGGGCATCGCCTTCTGCCAAACCCGCGAACTTCGCCGGGTCAAGACGGGCATCCATACAAGTCAGCACGGCAAAATGCCGGACGGGTGGTATGCTTAATTTTGTTTTTTCACCGAAATTTGCCGCGTAGTGTTCATTCGCGGCAAGAACTTCATCGAGTATTTGGCTCATATTTTGTCGAGGGGGTCCACTACACAGGCGTTGCAAGTTAAGACTACTAGGGTAGTAGAAACACCGGATTTCGACAAGCAGGCGTTCGTCAGCCTCTTAAGTTTCGCGTAGCGACCGGAAGCAAGTTCGAAAGGCGGGAGTGCTCCGGACGAGCAAGTTCGAGAGAAACTGCTTTCGCGTCCTTCGGGTTGATTGTTCGTAAAAGTAAATCGATCGAATGAGCAACTTCCCGCTCCGCTCCCCGAGACAAACGGGGGCGTTCGTCGCCAACGATAACCCAGCTTCCTGTCCCAACATGGACGCGCGCGGCAATAGTTGTTGTACCAAGGCGAAACAGGATCTGCCTTAGAGCGCGCTCCAGGATTGCGACTTGCCCAGGCAAGCCTCCCGTCGCAAAAAGTAAGACAGGCTTCTTCGAGAATGTACTATCCGGAAGAAGATCAAGGACTGAAGCGAGCAGCGTTGGTGAACTTTCTTTTGTCGCGGGTGTTACTAAGACAATAGCCGTAGCTTGTTGAATTTGCTCAACCGTGTCAGCGATGAATTGGCTTGCAATCCGCCGATTGGCGGGATCGCTCGGAGGCAGATCCAGCGCGTGGATGACGCGAAATTCGATCGCGCGTTCTTCAAGGATCGATCCGACGCTCCTGAGCAAAAAGCCGGACTTAGAGAATTTCGTTGGGCTTCCGGAGAGTGCTATGAAATAGGACATAATAAAAAGTGGTTTGGTGATTGTCGTTATTTGGGTGAGTCGCTCTTGCTACCGGGGCGATGATCCGGTCGCTGGTGAGCAGCGCTGCAGAAAAAGGCGGGAAAGACCTGGTAGTTCAGTTGTCACAGCGACAACAGCCAGCAGACTGAAATGGGTCTAATTGGCTGGTCAGCCGGACGATGGTACAGGGCAGAAGCACTCCAGCCGTAGACTTGTCCTGTTCGCGGGTCAGCATAAAACGCATAAACCCTACCGTGGGAGTAGAGAAAATCAAGAGCTTTTTTT
>DASZGG010000287.1:0-5900 GCA_035939025.1 Chthoniobacterales bacterium
ACTGATTCGGTGGAGATTCTGGCAACTCCAGAGACACGAAAGACAATTGATCTCTACCGTCGAGCTCCGGACCAGCGAACTGCGCGAAAGCCAGGAGCGCCTGCTCGAAGCGAAGGAAGCTGCAGAAGCTGCGAATCGAGCCAAGAGCGCCTTCCTCGCCAATATGAGTCATGAGCTGCGCACCCCACTAAACAGTATCCTAGGGTATACTCAACTTTTGTTACGCGGCACGGGGCAGACAGAAGATCAGCGCCACAAGCTCAAAACCGTTTTTTCCAGCGGAGAGCATCTGCTTGAAATGATTAACGAGGTGCTCGATCTCTCCAAGATCGAGGCAGGCACGGTTTCGGTTAGTATGCATCCATTGCAGGTCCGGCGTCTACTTCGGTCACTCGTGGATGAGTTCGAACTCCGCGCCGGTGAAAAGCAACTCCGTTTCACTTATTCTCTCGACGGGGCCATCCCCGACTGGATTGGGACCGATCCGGTCCGGCTCCGGCAAGTACTCTACAATCTCATCGGCAACGCCATCAAATTCACCTATGCCGGCGAGGTATCACTGCGCGTTCAACTATTGGTCAATCAGATGCGATTCGAGGTGACGGACACCGGCAAAGGAATTCCTGAGAAGGATATTCCAAATCTCTTCAAACCTTTTTATCAGGCGTCCAACAACGACCAAGCTGCGCAGGGCGTCGGATTGGGTCTCTACATCAGCAAGCGGATTATCGATCTTCTCGGTGGTGAGCTGCATGTGACGAGCTCCGTCGGGTCAGGAAGCACATTCTGGTTCGAGTTGCCCTTAAAAGAGACCTCTGTCCCGCAATCCGAAGTGCGGACCGGCCGAATTGGCGGCTACGACGGCGTTCGAAGAAAATTACTGGTGGTCGACGACGACGACGCAAACCGACAGTTTCTGAAAGAGCTTCTCGAGAATGTTGGGTTCAATGTGAGAGAAGCTTCCTCCGGCAAAGCAGCGCTGGATCTGGTGCATCAGGAAAAATTTGACGCGTTGATCTCCGATATACGTATGGCCGACACCGACGGCAATTCTATGTGCCGCCAAATACGCTCCGAACCGAAGCTAGGCAATTTGATTGTGATCGGCTCTTCGGCCAGCGTCTACGAGGACGACCGGCACAACGCAATCTCTTCGGGCTTTGACGATTTCGTGCCGAAGCCCGTTCGCGAAGCCGACCTTTTCCGGGTCCTGGCCACTCACCTGAACTTGCGCTGGATTCGAAGCTCCGAGACAACGACCGAAAACGCATCTTTCGGAACCTCGTTCGCAAACACCCAGGACGCGATCGATACGCCACTGTACGAAACAGTGCCTCCGCCGGAGAAAATTCAGCAACTCATCATCTTTGCGAAGCGCGGAGACGTGATGGCTTTGCGCACCGAAATCGAGAAGCTCGGTTCCACCGATTCCGCGTACCGGATTTTCTGCGAGCGACTAACACTGGTCGCCGCCGAATTCCGAATGGGAGCTATCCAAACAATTCTGCAGGAAGTGGCTCAGAAAAATAACGGAGCCCCGGCCAATCGGCTCGAATCGAGTCTCGGATAAGACGGCGGGACAACATGCTAGTGATTCGGCAAAGAATAAAAGCGAGAGGTCAATGAAAACCGTAATGGTAGTCGACGATGTACCGGCAAACGTTGATGTTGTGCTCGGGTTTTTGTACCAGGCAGGTTACAGAGTACTGGTCGCCGACAGCGGTGTTCGCGGCATCGAACAGCTTGAGCTCGAGGCTCCGGATCTTATTCTCCTCGACCTAATGATGCCGGGCATCGACGGGATCGAGACCTGCCGCCAGATTAAGTCGCGGGATATCTGGAAACATATTCCTATCATCATGATGACTGCGGCTGACGAACTGTCTAAGAAGCTGGGAGCATTCGAGGCGGGAGCAGTCGATTTCCTGACGAAACCTATCCAGCCAGAGGAAGTGCTGGCTCGGGTGCAAACTCACCTTCAAATTCGTGAACTCCAAGCGCAGCTCGAACAAATGAATCAAAGCCTGGTGCAAAAGAATCAGGAACTGGCCGAAGAGATCGAACTTCGGCTCGACGCTGAAAAACAATTGGAAACCTCCCTTGAGCAAGCGCTATTGATAGCCAATCGTCAAGGGGAGGTCCTGTTTGCTACCCGTCAAGCGCAGATCCTCCTCGATACCTTCTTTTCGGCGGCTCCGAAACATCGCCTACCCGTAGAACTGCAGAACTGGCTCACAGGAGGCGACAATCAGAGACCCCTCAGTGTTTCGCATAAGAAACGGGGAGAAATCGAGATCGACCATTTCGCGGTTTCGACCTCCGGGACTCTTTCGCTGATGCGCATGGAGCACCGCAACGGCGATAAAGGCCCGAAGGCGTTGCTTGCCCTTGGGCTGACAGCCCGCGAGGCGGAAGTTTTGTACTGGATAAGCGAAGGGAAAACGAATCCGGAGATCGCGATCATTCTGGACTCATCGATTAACACTGTTAAAAAACACGCCAATAACCTGTTCGCCAAACTTGGCGTCGAAACCCGGACCGCGGCAGCCCGCACCGCCCTGAACGTGCTCAATCCGCAGTAACCTGAATCAGTGCCTGCGAAACATGCGAAAGGTTAAGAGGTTCGCACCGAGGTCACGAAGGTCGCGAAGGTTTTTGAAGAGTTCAGGAAAGAGGCTCGAATTGGAAATCGGGTTGGTCCGGACAATTTTTATATTTCCTTGTGACCTTTGTGACCTTGGTGTGAGTCTCTTAAACTCTTTGGTCTTCTTGAGTCCGAATTCACGGCGTTATGACTTTCAACGCTTTAGGAAGCACGTCAAAACGTACCGGCGTGGTTCCGATCGGATGACCATCAACGTGCACTGACAAGCGCGTCACGGACCAGACCTCCACCATCTTCGCCTTAAACATTTCCATTTTTGGATGGAGTTGGCGGCGGCCACCGCTGATCGATCGGAAATGATGCAACAATTCCAACTTGCTGAAATCCCTATAAACGCCGATCGACAAGAGTCCATCATCCAGAACAGCGCCTGGGCACACATTGAAATTTGTTCCGTAGTAAGGTCCGTTTCCGACGGCCACAAACGAACACCTCAGTCTGACGCTCCTTTTCGGATGACGAAAGCGTCGACGCCGTCGTTTGAGCGGTGACGCTCCTCGAAACGAACTCTGGTAGGCCTCGTCGACCGGCCGGTCGAATCGCAGTTCCACCGAAGTCTGCCGGTGCATAAGTGCTAAACGGATCGCCCGCGCGATGCCATGGAAGCGCCCGCCCTTCACCTCCTCTCCGATCGGGAAAAGGTCGGCATCTACGCCGACACCGGCAACCTCAAAAAAAGCGTGATGCTGGTCCGCCAGTCCGACGTCAATGTGCCGCGTCAGGCCCGCCTCGATCAGGTCACAAACAGCATCCGGATCGCGCGGGAGATTCAGGCTCAGCGCCAGATTATTAGCCGTCCCAAGCGGAATGATTCCGAGTGTCATTTCGGTCCTCACCAGGGCCCCGGCGACCTCTCGAACAGTGCCATCGCCGCCGGCGACCACCACCAAGTCCGCGTTTTCGTCAGCTGCCTCCGCCGCTCGTCCCGCTAAATTTAAACCGTGGTCAACGGTAACTTCACTCAAAGAATCGCTAATCGCCTCCAGCCGCTTCCGGATCCGTTGACGCGGCTCTGAATTCCGCGCGCCACTCGCAGGATTCTGAAACAAAACGATCCTTCGATACCGTACCGACATGCCAGTGTATTATTATACGGTTGATCCGAACGATCGCGAGTAGGCGAATCGTCCCTCTTTGCTACTCTGACCGCCGCGGTCGCCGGCTAGGGGAAACGTATGGGCGTGTCGGCGGGTCGGCGGGTCGGCGTTCGCAAAGCATCATCAGCTCCGTCGAGACCTCCTGGTCATGTCATTATAGCCGCGCCGAAAAGCAGTCTTCTTCCCTAGACGCCGATACGCCGATACGCCCATACGTTCCCCACTAGAGCCTCCGCGCCTGGATCTGCGGTTGATAACTGTTCACAATCACGTCGAGAACTTTCTGACCTGTGACGATGCGGTCTGTCGCATAGTCGACATTTCCATCGGTGCTGATCACCGCGATGCCAAAGTCGCCAACTCGGTAAGCGTCAGCGACTGCGCCTGGATCAGGCAGGATCACGAACGGAATGTCCGTACGCGTAACCGCACCGGTTTCCCTGGTGAACGCCACAAAGAACAACGTATATCTGGCCGCCAGCTGTTTCGCACGCCGATTCAGCTCCTTGATTTGCTTAATGAATGTCTTCTGACTCGGGTTCTCGGCGAAGATCAGCACTACCGGATGGCCGCGGACGTCACGAAGCCTGCGCACTTTGCCATTCACGCCGCTCCAAAGGAATTCAGGAGCAGGACGCGGAACCGAGGGCACGAGAGGAGCGGTTTTCGATTTGGGCGTCTGAGCGTCAGCAGCGGTCGACAAAAAATAGAAACCAGCAGCAAAAAAACATATCCAGAGGCGACTCATACCTTCATAATGTCGATCTCTTTGTTCTCCGCGTGAGCGTCGATCTCTTTAACGTATTTGTCCGTCAGTTTCTGGATCTCTTCCTCAAAATTGTGACGTTCGTCTTCCGTGATTTCCCCAGATCTTTCGATTTTCTTGATTTCATCAATACCGCTGCGGCGACTGCTGCGAATGCGCACTCGCGCTTCTTCAGCCATGTGACGTACCGTCTTCACCAACTCCTTGCGGCGCTCTCCTGAAAGCTCAGGGATAGGCAATCGGATCAATTTGCCGTCGACAGCGGGCGTGATGCCAATCTTCGATTCCTTTAGGGCCTTTTCGATATCCTTTGTAATTGAACCATCAAACGGCTGGATTAACAGGAGCCGCGGTTCCGGCGTCGATATTAACGCCAGCTGTTTTAATTTCATCGTGGTGCCGTACGCCGACACATCCACACCCTCTACCAGGGCCGGCGATGCCTTTCCTGTTCTCACTGCGGCAAACTCGTGTAACATGTACTCCACTCCTTTCTCCATCCCTGCCTCCGCCTCGAACAAAATCTCGTCAGGTGCCATAATTCAAATGCTAGGTTTCACGTCTCGGGTCATTCCGCGGTCACAAGAGTACCCACTTTCTCGCCGCAAACTACCCTTTTAATATTGTGCGGCATCGCCATATCAAAGACCACAATCGGAACTCGATTATCCATGCAAAGGCTGAACGCCGTCGAATCCATAATTTTGAGCCGCTTCGCCAATGCCTCGGTGTAGGTGACCGTCTCGTAACGCAAAGCCTTCGGATTAGTCTTCGGGTCGCTATCGTAGATGCCGTCGACTTTGGTGGCCTTTAGAATCACCTCAGCTCGGATTTCGCTCGCCCGGAGTGCCGCCGTCGTATCGGTCGAGAAAAATGGATTGCCAGTTCCCGCCCCAAAAATCACCACTCGACCCAACTCCAAGTGCCGGATCGCCCGGCGCAAAATGAACGGCTCGGCGACATTGGCCATCTCGATCGCGGTTTGCAATCGAGTGACCACACCGATCTGTTCCAACGCGCTCTGCAGCGCCATGCCGTTAATTACCGTTGCCAGCATACCCATGTAATCGGCTGTTGTGCGATCCATCCCGCGATGGCTGGCTGTGAGTCCCCTCCAGATGTTCCCGCCTCCAATGACGATAGCAATTTCCACCCCTAGATCGCGCACCTGCTGAATGTGCTTCGCTATATCCGTAACGATCCGCGGCGAGATCGTCTCATGGCTTCCAGGCTCACGAAGTGCCTCGCCGCTCAACTTAAGCACGATTCGTCTATACTTGGGCTGCCCGGCTACCGATTCAAGATTGGACATGAAAAACTGATAACGGCTTAGGCGAGACGCCCGCCGAAGTCAAGAGATTGCACATTGGGG
>DASZGG010000288.1:0-3458 GCA_035939025.1 Chthoniobacterales bacterium
ATGCGCGAAAGAAGGATGCCAACTCGGTCTTCTAGCCAGGTCATCCGATTTTCTCGAAACGCTGACCAACGAACTTCGCGGCCTAGGAACGAAAGTTCTCGCCGTTTCAACGGATATCAGCGAGGCCGACCAAGTAGCGGCGGCTTTCCGGCGCATCGGCGAGGAGTTCGGCCCCGTCGATCTTCTGATCAATAATGCCAGCGCGAGCGGGCCTTTTAGGCAACCCTTCGTGGAGATCACTCCGGAGAGCTTCACCCGGGGTTGGCGAGTTGGTGTTCTTGGCGCTTTCCTCTGCTCCCAAAGCACGTCGAATACGAAATACAGCGTCGGAGCTGTGGGTTCGCGACCAGAGACGAGGCTTGTCGACAGCGTCGAAGACTGTGATGGCTCGGTAACCGTCCAGCTTGATTTCAAATATCCAATCTGGCGAATCGAATGCTTCCTTTGCACTTTGCGCCATCATTGGCGGGACAAAGTCGGGGAAAGTCTTCTTTTGCATAGCTAAAGCTCGCGCGGTTGGATGGCATCGGCGCGCTCACTCAGCGCAAGAGTTCAAGCACATCGGTGGGCGGCTGTGAATGAAGGGGTTCCCAGAGCGATGATCATAATTCTTCGGGCTGTTTACGCGTGGAGAAATTTCCCACATTCGCATCTCGTCGGCAGGGTACGGGACCAGCAACTCTTTCAGATTTCCGTTTTGGTTTCACCTAACCAGGCCGCGTGATGTTGCTCAGGAAGAATTACCGGCATACGGGGATGGATCTGCGCGACGAGTTCATTGGGCTCGCCTGTGATAATTGTGCGAGTGCGCAGCCACTCCCCCAGATTCGGGATCTTTCCAGTTTTTCCCAGAGACCGGCAAAGGTGAACGGGCGTCCGTCCTTCATGGCGATCGCGAACGGCAGCTTCGGTGTAGCCGTTTTGGGCCATTCGTAAAATCCGTCCGCAGGAATCAGGCACCGTCGCTTGCGAAATGCCTGCCGGAACGAGGGCGCTTTATCGACGGTCTCGGCTCGGGCGTTGATGGTCCGGTAAGAAATCTTTTGGTCTTTTGCCCAATAAGGAATTAATCCCCACTGCAGGGCGTCGAGCGATCGCTGCTGGATCTCAGGATTGAAGCGAATGGTCAGAACCTTCTGACTTGGTGTGATGTTGTAACTGATCGGCAAATCAGTCTGCTTTGGGATCGGGACGTGATAGAGCCGCGCAAGCTCTTCTTCCTGAGTTGTTCGTCTGTAGCGGCCGCACATACGAGATAGTGGGATTCTGGCGAAAATGAGGTTAGTTCAATACGTGCTTTCTTTTTTGTTTGCCATGCAACTAGCTGTTTAAGAGGAGCTTAAACAAATTTCAGATTTCGGGATTATGGCTACAAACGCACTTTGAGATAGTCGAGGATCGCTTGCTGGTCGAGTTCAGGCGTGGTGACTTTCTCGAACTCCACAGTGCCCATGGCGATCTTTTCGCGGCGGATCGCTGCGAGGCGCTCTATCACATTGCGCACCGTCCACTGTCGATCTTTGTGGGTGCCGTCGGCGGCGAATAAAGGTTCAAGCCGCTGCTTGAGATGCCACTGTAAGTAGTAGGCCAGCGTGCAGAGGAAGACGTGACTTCTGATTCGATCATCGGTCTTGTGGTAGACGGGCCGTACTTCGAGTTGCACGGTCTTGAGATTGCGGAACGCCTCCTCGACCAAGCCCAGCTTTTTATAGGAGGCGACTACTTCGCTCGCAGCCATCTTCTCTTTGGGCACCTCACCACTGACAATGTAACAGCCGTCAAAGAGTTTTTCGGCCACGATCTTGTCTTGGTCAAAGCTCCAGGAGAGCCGTCCATCGATCACATCCCAGCGGACGAATTTGCCCATCTTGGAACGCTCCAGCACCCGGCCTACCCGTGCTCCCAGCGTCTTTGCACTCGCCCGACGTTTTGAGCCGGCTATTTTGTCAAGTTCTGCGCGGGTGCGCTCCAGAAGCCGCTCACGCGTTTTGGCTTCGCGCCCGGCAGTCTGCGGGTTGCGACACAGACAGTAGCGCCGCTTGGGCTCCTCGGGATCAAAGACCTCAACGATCTGTCCCTCGTCAAAGAGTTCCGCCGTGATGACCTTGCGTTCCAGCAGTGCGACAATCTGGCGATGAGTCAATGCCGAGATGGTGTGCAGACCTTCGATCCCCTTGATCTTGTCAGCCACTGTTTTGGTAATCATGCCTCGGTCACCGACAAAGATAATTTCTTTCAATCCGTATTGGCGCTGCAATTGCGCGATCTTCTCCGGCACGGTGGAGGCGTCCTGGGTGTTACCGGCAAAAACTTCGACTCCGACCGGACAACCCTCCGCGCTGCACAGTAAAGCAATCACCATCTGTTCGTGACCTCGCTTGGCATCCCGATTGTAGCCGAAGGTAACGATGTCGCTCTGGGTGTAGGCTCCTTCAAAGTAGCTGCTGGTAATGTCGTAGAGCACCAAGTGACCATCCTGGAGATGACGAGCGGCCAAGGTGCGCTGAATCGCGCTCTGGCGTTCCAGGAGCCGATCCATCGGCAGATAACAATGGAGGTCCACATCGACTTTGCCTTCCATGCCCGACAGTTCCCACAGAGCGGTGTTTTTCCACTGATTGGAGAGCGCCAGTTTGCTCCCGGCGTAGACGATGCGTCCGACGATCATCGCCAGGCAATCTTGTACCCAGGCTTCTTTGCGCGAGTAAAGAGCCCGGTCCAGTCCAAGTTCCTTGGCCAACTCCAGCAGTGCATAGCTGGCCCCATATTCCTTGGAGGCAAGGATCTGGAAATCTTCTGCGGAGCCCTTAGGAACGACATCGCCGCGGAAGGCAGCCTGCAACAATTTGAGTTGCTCCAAAGTCAGGCTGGTGATGCGGCCGTGGGTGGAATGTCTGACTTTGCCGTTCTCGCGAAAGGAAGAGCGGATGAGGCCGATCGGATTACCGCGGTGACGCTGAATTTCGAGATGAAGGGGAAGAGGTTTGCGTTTAATGGCCACCAAATAAGCACATCAGTCAGCAATAATAAAGCAAAAACGACATAATGTATGGCTACATATGAAATCGGAAACGGCTGCGAATCAAGTATTGAAGCGGTTCTCGCGTCAAATCAGAAGAGAAGACGCGTTTAAACCGGTTTTCTGCCCGACCCAAAAGCCTAGCACGTTCCTATCTTAGGATTGGTTTTGCTCCTAGACTTAAGTTATATCTTTTTTTCTAACTTTTTCCTTCTGTTTCGAAAGTGCCAAAAGAGAAGCTGGCCTTAACGTTAGGGAGTATCAGTCTTGTGAATTCAGGTCGATAGGAAGAATATGAGAGCAAATCTTGGTTCAATTGCGGCCATTTTATTGGTGACAAATGTCTTCGTGGGCGAACTGTTATCTGACGAGCTAGAAATTATCCCAGCTTGATCGGGGCTTCAGAAATGAAGGGGAAAAGGTGAAGAATTTGCAGAAT
>DASZGG010000289.1:0-6405 GCA_035939025.1 Chthoniobacterales bacterium
TGCGTCTGAAATCTCTGATCTCGATCATTAATGCCCTGACTCAAAACCGCGTTATCCTGGGATTCTTCACATTCCCGTGGAGAGGCGACAATCATCAAAACACATAGAAACTTTGTACGTAGATCGACCACAATTTGCCACACATTTGCTTCCGCTCGCTTCCGCCGCTTTCTACCCTGATGGAAATTCCCCAGGGAAACACCATGGAAAATAGCGGAAAACAGAACCCTAAATGGGGTTCAAGTCCCCCACCGAGCAGAGGAGGAAATCTAGCAGGCCACAAGAGACCACACCTTCAATCCATTTCCCTACCGTTAGAGAGAGGCCATGAGTCATTCATCACAAGGACAGCAAACGTCGAATCGCGGGGAGCGCAAAGCGGGCTAGATCACAAGCGAGGGCGCCGCGATCCACTTTCCCTGGGCTGGGCTTGAAGATTGTGCGCTACAGTACATCCGTGCCGAACCGTGTCTGCGCCTTAGCAATATGAATGATCACAATCTTCACAGCCATCTGGGGTATCTGCCCCTCATTGTTAGACCGCCCACTGTCAGCTTGACCGGAAGGCCAGCGATCCTATTCTTCTGAATATGCCGGTCGACTCAGCGCAAATTGCCCTGGAGCGCGTGCTTGCGGCTGTCGGGCAATGCCTTGACCGACAGAGCGCCGAGTCGCTGCTGCGTCTTCGTGCCGACACGGAGATGCAAGGGAGAATCGAAGAGCTGGCCGACAAGTGCACCGAAGGAGAGCTAACCCCTGAGGAGCGCGACGAGTATGAGGCAATGATCCGTGTCGGAAATTTCGTTGCAATTCTGCAGGCGAAAGCTCGCCGGCTCCTGGCCGAAGGCCATGCTGCCTGATGGACGAGCAGCTCCGGCAAACCGTCCGTGAACGTGCCGATTATCGCTGCGAATACTGCTGCCTTCCGCAAGACGCAGAGCCATTCTTCGTCTATCACGTCGAACACATCGTCGCTCGCCAGCATGGCGGAAGTGACGACAACGAAAATCTCGCTCTCGCCTTTTTCCACTGCAATGCACATAAAGGACCGAACCTCAGCGCACTTGACCCGGAAAGCGGTGCGCTCGTCCGACTCTTTAATCCACGGCTGGACAAGTGGGAAGAGCACTTCGAGCGCAACGGAGTCCTTATTGCCGGGCGAACCGCGGTAGGCCGAGCGACGGTCGGCTTGTTGAAAATGAACGCCGCTGATCGGCGACGACTTCGCGAACGATAGCCCTTTTACACTTTTACGAGATGGAAAAATACGGGGAAAGTCTCGTACCCCTTTCAACCAAAGTGCGCATGAAGGTGGGTTCCTCGGCCAGGCATCGACGTGGCTGCCATTCCCTCGGTCATTACAGTCGACTGCTGTCGCCGGTTTTTTCTAGTCATTTTCTATTCATTTCTAGTCAAAAAACCGCGACCTTTCCTTCTTTATGGTTCGTTAAACTTCGCTAAGCTTCGCCTCCGATAAAGTGAATCCCCGCTCGCAAGTCCCTGGAATCAAGCGGAAAAGCGCTTAGAAAGAGCGGTGAGGCAGGGATTCGAACCCTGGGTACCCTTTTGAGGTACAACGCTTTAGCAAAGCGCCGCTTTCGACCACTCAGCCACCTCACCAAGATTTGCGGTGCAAAGGCTATATCCTGGAAACGCGGGGCGTCAAACGAAACCTTTGGCGGTGATCCACCACGGCGGAACCACAACCGCAATCCTCGTCTTCTTTGACCCCCTTTGACGTCTTCGGAGAGTCGCCGGCTAGGGGAAACGTGACGGCGTATCGGCGAGTCGGCGTATCGGCGTTTCCAAAGCGTCATAAACTTCGTCGAGACCTCCCGGTCATAATAGCCGTGTCGAAAAGCAGTCTTACTTCTCCAAACGCCCATACGCCCATACGCCAACACGCTGACACGCTTCCCCAGCCGACGGCCCATTTTGATCGCAACGCCCATTTTCATCGCAACCCTCTGGGCAGGGCTAGTTGGCTGTTTTTCCGCGTTGCTCGCTCGACCCGTATGACTCAGATATGGGTGCTTTACCGCCAGTCCGGCTCGGACCGCCTTGAAAAACACCCAACTGACCTCCGGCAATATACCTGCTGTTTCGGGGACAGGACCCTAGAGGCAAAGGGAAGACAACCGCGCCACGCGTGCCGACCGGCCTCGAGCAGTGGCGCCTTTTCATAAGTTGTTCGGACGTTCCTTGGACGTGCAACGCCGGACGCGCAGGAGCGCTTCCCTACCACGCCGATACGCCAACACGCCGACCCGCCGATACGTTTCTCCTGCCGGTCGCGCAGGAGCGCAACCAAGGCTGGAGCCTTCGCTTACAGGCGTCAGGCTATAACCTGATCTCGCAAAAAATCGTGCAACTTTTTGCTCCCCGACGGTGTCCTGTCAGTGAAACTCAGCAAACTGCTATGAAGAACAATATTATCGATTTCAGACCACAGCAGAATACTTACGCCACCACAGGTCAATGCGGCTGGATACCCATTCAAACCGAAGTCGCGTCGGGGTTCGTCGATTCGCTCCTCGCGCTTTGGCTCGGTGGGTGGTCGCTCTACGCCGGATTCGAATGCCTGCAGGCGACCGGATTTCTCGTATTTTAGTCGAGTCCCCGGAAAGTTCCTGTCAGCATGATCGCAGCTGCAACACTCTCCCTATCCCATTTCCACGAGCGGGCGGGTTGTGGGTTGGACAGAGAAATGGCGGAGGAAAGGGAATTTGAAACATTTATCCGGAACTACCAAAATATGGTATTTTCGGTCTCTGCCCGGATAGTCGGGAACCTGACCGATGCGGAAGACATTACCCAAGAGGTCTTCATTAAGGCGTACAAACGTTTCCCGCAGCTGCGAAATAGCAACACTATCGGAGGATGGCTTAGGACGGTTGCCACAAATCTTTCGATTAACCACCTCAACCGTTACCGAGCCCGGTGGCGTTTTTTTTCTGAGGAACCCGTCGAGATCGCTACTGAGATTGAACGGGAGAACGACCGGCAAGAAATGCTGGAGCTGGCCATCCGAAAACTTCCTGATGCCCAGCGCGTGTCCCTTGTGCTATTCCATTTTCAAGACATGAGCTACGAGGAGATCGCGGCGAAGCTGGGAGTGACGTTGGCAAAGGTCAAATCCGATATCCACCGGGGCCGAGAGACTTTGAAGAAACTGATCACGAAATGAGCGATCAAAACAAAGACTGGCTTGACGCGGAGTTGAAAAACCTCCGAGACCTGGAGGCGCCGAAGACGCTTTTGCCAACGGTAATGAAGACGGTGCGCCAACAGGCCAGAATGCCTTGGCGGGCTTGGCCGTTTGAGCCTCCCACCGATTTATTCCGCTCGTTCGTTCTCGTCATCTCTCTGTTTGTGCTCGCACTCCTGATGATGGTAAACCCGGCTCAATTCTTTTCGGACCTTCCCATTGCTCCGGCACTTTTGAAGCTGATTCCGATTCTGCTCGATACTGCAAAAGCGATTTTATTTCAGGTTAAGGTCTACCATTTCTCAGTTCTTTCGCTGCTCTTACCGCCGATCGTTCTCAGCTATGTCTTTCTTGTTGCCGCCGCATCCACAATCCAACGCCTGGCAAGCGTTCGAAAATGAAATATATAGCGCGATCCCTTGTCCCGCTATTGATCTGTCTGCTGGTACGCGTTGCTTTAACAACGGCAGAAGCGGGATTGCCCGCGGCTCCGAGGTGGGCCTGCGCTAACCTCAATTGCGGATATTCCCGTCTAAGTCACGAGCTGAAAGGTGCTCTCGTCCGGAGTTTGTTTTTTCGGATTCAGGCCGCCGATTCTTCCGATGCACCGGATGATTCCGAGGCGCCGCCGGTCAAGAAAAGCCATAAGCAGCACAGCGAGAACGAAGCGGTGGTGACCGGAGGATCCTACAAACTGGACGCTGGGCAATCAACCAGCGGCGGTGTGGTTTTGATCGGCAGCACCGGAACGATCGGCGGAAACGTCGACGGTGATCTAGTGATCATCGGGAGTAAAGCATCCTTTTCCGGAACGGTAAACGGTGATCTCGTCGTCATCGGTTCGAATTTGAGGATCGATGCGGGTGCAGTTACAAACGGCGATTTCGTTTCACTAGCATCAGAGGCAAAAGGTGCGGATGAGCTCAAGGTTAACGGGGACCGCGTTATCCTTGACACCTTTTCTCCGGCAGTGCCGATCGTCAAAGAGGTATTTGTTAACATCGCTCAATTGCGACCCATGTCGCCGTTTTCAGCGTTCTCCTGGACGTTGGCGATCATTGTGCTGATTGTTCGTTTGCTACTCGGGCTGATATTTCCAAAAGCCTTCGCCGCAACCGACACCATCCTGGGGGAACGGCCGATTCCCTCTTTTCTAATCGGGCTGGCTGTAATTCTGGGCTCAGCGGTCCTTTCATTCCTGTTAGTCATCACTCTGGTCGGGATCATTGCGCTTCCATTCCTCGGGCTCGCCATCTTCATTCTTGATCTTTTTGGTTGCACGTCGGTCTGCTACTGGATCGGAAAGCGAATCGTGCCCCACATCGCTGAACGGAGCTTTGCCTCTTACGTGTGGATTACCGCCGGGACCGCTGTGACTTGGGTATTGTACTGTATCCCAGTCATCGGGTTCATAGCGGCGGGTGTGATGTCCCTGCTGGGTCTTGGCACGTCCTCAATTTATCTCGTTGAACGTTATCGCCCAACGGCACCACAACCATTAGCGCCAACGACCGCGCCGGCGCAGGGAGCGAATCCACCCGCTGCCCACTCCGTTCCCCTAGCCCTCCCGAGCGTCGAGCCCGCATTCGCGGCCAGCTTGCCGAGAGCGCAATTCTTCCCACGCCTGGTCGCAAACCTCATTGATCTAGCCGTTCTTTACGCACTTCTGTCTTCTCTTCACTTTACCCGCGCCACTTTACCGTTCTGGGTGCTCTATCGCTTCGGGATGTTTGCCTGGAGAAGTTCGACCTTAGGGCAAATCGTTTTGAATCTCCGCGTCCAGAAACCCGACGGTTCCTCGCTGGTCGGCGATTACTCGTCGGCGTTAATCCGGGCGTTATCAAGCTTGCTCTCTCTTATACCGCTCGGTCTCGGATTTATCTGGATCTTGTTCAACCGGGAACTCGAGGCGTGGCACGACAAAATCAGTGGTACCTACGTTGTGCAACAGAACCCAAGCGTTACCCGGGCCACGACTCCCCCGCCTTCGCCGGGCCCTTCCGCGACGCCGCCCCAGACTATGTAGATTCAAGAACTCAGGAGTCAGAAGTCAGGAGTTCAGCAAGCGATGGACGGTGAGAGTTCGGCGTCTTTCCGTGCCGATCAATGCCACGCATTCTTTGTATTGCAGCCGCCGGCTCCTGAACTCCTGAACTCCTGAATTCTTGAATTCTTGAATTCTTGAGTTCTCTTCCTACAACCATATGTGTCTGAGTCGCTTTGCCGTTCCCACGTTTATTTTAGTTCTGAGCATCATGTTTGCCGACGCAGAGCCTCCACAGGCACCCGAAATACCACATGAGATTGCCGAGGCCGGCCACACCAGAAATGACCCCTTCTTCTGGCTGCGAGAGAAGGCTAACCCCGATGTCTTGAAATACCTGCAAGCCGAAAACCGCTACACTGAGACCGCCCTGAAGCCCACCGAAAAACTCCGAGATACGATCTACCACGAAATGCGTCGGCGAATTAAGGAAGATGATGTCTCGGTTCCCCAAAAGATCGGCGACTATTACTACTATTCCAGGACAGAGACGGGGAAACAGTACGCGGTCCACTGCAGGAAGAAAGGGAGCCTTGAAGCGCGGGAAGAGGTGATCCTCGACGAGAATGAATTAGCCAAAGGTCAGAAATATTTTCGTATCGGAATCTTAAGCGTCAGCCCGGATCACAAACTTCTCGCGTACTCGACGGATACGAACGGCGGGGAGACCTATGTCATCCGGATAAAAATTTTGGAGACCGGCGAGCTGCTGCCAGACGAGATCAAAAACTCCAGCTATTCCTTCGCGTGGGCCAACGATAACAAGACTTTCTTTTACGACCAGCTTGATGACGCCAATCGGCCGTACAAAGCTCTAAAACATATTCTGGGAACGAGCGTCAATCAGGATGCAACGGTGTATGAGGAAAAGGACGCCCGTTTCTTTCTGGAAATAACCAAGTCGCGCAGCGAGAGATTCATTTTCGTTTCGGTCGAGAGCGAACGCGCGAGCGAGGTTCGGTTCTTGGACGCTGACCATCCTGAAGGGGTATTCACGCTCATCCGGCCTCGCGAGAATGACCTGCTCTACAGCGTCGATCATCACGGTGATCGCTTCTTTATAGCCACAAACGAAAACGCCAAAAATTTCAAAGTCGTCGAGGCTCCGGTCGCTTCGCCGGACAAAGAGCATTGGAAGGACTTCCTACCTTAC